>URIN01000224.1 GCA_900547915.1 uncultured Clostridium sp.
CAGCGTCAGATGTGTATAAGAGACAGGGGTAAACCCTGCCCAGATTTCCAATTACAAATTTATCACATATTCCCAGTTGTTTCCTTGTTTGAGTTCGTTTTTGCTCATCATATCTATACAATGAGCAATCCACTGCATTTCTTAAAACAAAAAAATCCTTTTTAAACCAAAATTCACCTGCTTCCTCACCACATGCAAACTGTGTGTCTGTTAGAATTTTTACAGGCAAAGCTAAAAGCTTATTTCTTATTTCATTTGACTTTTCCAAAGAATACCATGTTGAATGGCAATGGCAGCATATCTTTTTTATGCCTGCTGCTTTTGCCTGCGGCGCCATAAACACAGCAAAATGAGGTGCGTGAATATGAAGAGCTTCCCACTCGCCTTTATGCTGATCAAAAAAAGTGCTCATATCCCGTCTGAGCAAACCTTTCGGGGACGGAGCAGGAATTTTAAACACTCTGCCGCCGAGTTTTTCAATATCCGCCTGCCGTGTTTCTTCTTTTTCAGCAAAATAGCAAACATCAAATTTTATATCATCAGGCATTGCTTTAAAATAATTAAGTATAACGCTCATTACTCCGTTTGCAATGCCTATATCGGGAATCATATGTAATACTCTCATAACAATCCCTGTTCTTTATAAATTTCTTTAAGTTCCCTATTCACATTTTCAACAGAGTATTTTTTCACCTCTGAATAGCCTTTGTTTCCAAATTTTTCAAGAAGTTCTCTGTTTTCGATTAATTCAATCAGGCGATGAGACATTTGTTCTGAATTATCAGATTCAACGAGGAAACCGTTTTCACCGTCTTTTACAAGATCATTGTTGCCCCGCACATTAGTTGCTACAACAGCATTCCCCATTGCCATTGCCTCTATGATATTTACAGGCAGTCCCTCCTGACGGCTTGAAGAAACCGAAACATCACTCATACCTACAAGTTCATTTATATCTCGCCTATAACCCATGAATGAAACTCCGCTGCCTGCTCCCAAAGAGGCAGCAAGATTTTTTAACTCATCAGACTCTGTATCAAGTCCGCATAGCAAAAGCCTTGCATTAGGATATTTTTCGCTGACACGAGCGAACGCCTTCAACAGCATTGTCTGATTTTTTCGGTAGCAAAAATCCGCAGGATAAATAATAAGAAAATCATTATCAGAAAATCCAAAAGATTTTCTGAGTTTTGCTTTTTCAGCGATAGTAAGAGGAGTGAATTTATCTACATCGACACCGACACCGTGTATTTTGTATATTTTACCTGCCTTGAAATTACCGTTTGAGGCACAGTTATAATCTTCCTCATTAATTGTTATAAGAACATCTGTATATTTTGACAAATATTTTTCAACTGTATAAAAAAGCAGCCAATTCTTTTTTGATGCGCCGTTGTAGAAATGAAATCCATGAGCTGTATATATTACTTTAAGTCCTTTTTTTCGCATTCTCTTAGCCGCAAGTCTTGTAACCACAGCCCCCATAGGTGTATGGCAGTGAACAGCATCATAATTTCCGTTATCAATAACCTTTTTTAGTGCAAAATAAGCCTTTACATTTGAAAAAGAATAAGGACTTCTTGAAAAAGGAACTTCATAAACATTGTCTATATCAGAAAGATCAAGCCCAGGCTTGTCCGCCGAATTGTCTTTATAAGCGGCATCTACAGTAAACCCAAGCTTTTTCAGTTCACGTATAAACGGCATATGGAACTGCCCTATGTGGCTTCTGACAGTTGCAACAAAAAGAACCTTCATTTAAAAACTCCTAACCATTGACCTTTTCTTCTTCCTGAATTGAATAATCGACCGTGGCTTTAGTGCTTACATTATCCTTATTTTTCAGAACATTTATAAAAGTTAGAAAAACTATTTTTATATCGAGCAAAAGAGATATATTATCAACATAATAAACATTGAGACGAATGCGCTCGTGCCACTCGACATCTTTTCTGCCGTTTACCTGTGCCCATCCCGTTATGCCTGGTCTTACTAGAAACATTCTTTTCTGAAACGGAGTATACTCCTCCAAAGGCCAAGGATGATATGTAAGAGGAGGACGAAAACCTACAATTGACATTTCGCCTTTTATTACATTTATAAGCTGCGGCAATTCATCAATACTTGTTGCTCTTAAGAATTTACCAACCTTTGTAACACGTGGATCGCCGGCGAATGAATACTGCCCCGTACCTGTATGCTCTGCGCCTACACACATTGAACGGAATTTGTATATCAAGAACACTTTTCCGCCCAGCCCAAGTCTTTCCTGTTTAAAGATTACCGGTCCTTTAGATTCTGCTTTAATTGCTATTGCCACAATGGCAAAAAGCGGTGAAAGGATTATCAGCGCCAAAAGCGATACTGTAAAATCACAAAACCTTTTAAAATATTTATACAAAACTATCACCTGAAATAATTTCACTTACGCGAGCCTTAGTTTCATTATGCTTGGAGACAAAATATTCCGCGTTTTGAAGGCGGAGAAAATTCTCATAATCCCTGATTTTTCTAACGCCAGATTCAAAACGGCTTTTTATCTCTTTCTCAGTTTTAAACACATTTAAATCACAGAAAGAACGAGAAAGGATTGCCATTGAAGAACCTAATCTGTAATGCTCAGCAATAATAAGATCAGCCGGCAAAAGCCCTTCTCCTGGCATTCCGAAACCTCCGAACCCGCACGGAACACCATACGGCTTTACGATATTTAAAATGTTTTCCACGGTGCCGTCTGCAACCGGCTCAAATATAAACTTTTTACCCGTACTTATTCTTAAATCATTAAGTCCTATATGTATTTCATCAGCACATTCTAGTTTTAAAACATCTTCGAGACAGTTACAAGCCTCTTTAGTTTCAAGGAGCAGCATCTTTTTTGCCCGTGTTCCCACAATATCAGCAAACTCTTCGACATCGAGTGCGCTTTTCCACATGGGAAGCATAATGATATCCGCGCCTGCATCAATAACACTGTTTATTTCCTGTTCGGATTTCTCATGTATGGGATTTATTCTTACGAGCAGCTGGGATTTATCAAGGACTTTTCTTACAGATTTAACATCGGAAACGGTGTGGTGGTTTTTAACTGTATTCATACCTTTTTGCCGTTCTTCCTTGCCGATGTACTCCATATCTATAAATATTCTGTCCGTACCCGCATTCTGAGCCACCAATGCAATTTGGGGACTGTTTGTAATAAACATCAGTTTAAGCATATTCTCTTCCGCAATCACAAAAACAACAAATAATATTATATAAATAATTATATATTTTAA
>URIN01000225.1 GCA_900547915.1 uncultured Clostridium sp.
TTACTATTCCTTATGATATTACAACTTTCCCTGATGATAAGGAAGTTGTTCTCACTATATCATTCTATACAAGAAAGAAGACCCTGGGCAGAAAGTCCAATTTTGAGGTAGCGTGGGATCAGTTTATCCTTAATCCGATGCCGCAGCCTGTTGCTCCTGAAGCTAAGGGAGATCTTACTTTTGAGAAAAAGGGCAATACTGTTGACGTTAAGGGTGACGGCTATGCCGTAAAGGTCGATAACGGCAGAATTGTCAGCATCTCGATTGACGGCAGGGAAAGACTCAAAGCGCCTATGGAGCCGTATTATTTCAGAGCACTTACAGATAATGACATTGACTCCCTTAATTTCGTACCTGCCCTTATTCCGCTTCATCCGTATTACAGATGGAGAAGCGCAAGCCATAAGGCTAAAGCCGTTAGAACTGTAGCTAAGGCAGGCGAGGACAACTGCGTTGAAATTCATATTGCGTGGAATACTCCTCTGCTTAAAGATGCTGTTTCAACATATAAGATTTATCCAGATAAGCGTATCTATGTTTACCACAGTGCTGTTCCTAAAGCACCTATGGTTAAATTCGGCACACGCCTTACCTTGGACGGAAAGGTAGAGTATGTTAACTGGTACGGCAGAGGTCCTCAGGCAACTTATTGTGACAGAAAAACAGGAGCCAAGATCAGTTGCTATAAAACTACTGTAACAGACCTTGAGCACCGCTATATGCGTCCTCAGGAAAACTGCAACAGAACTGACGTTCGCTATGTAACCTTCACGGACAGAAACGGAATAGGTTTCAAGTTTACTTCATATTTTGATAATTTCATTAATTTCAGCGCTCATCATTATACGATTGAACAGCTTGAAAAAGCTACACACGTTCACAATATCCCTTATAATAATGAAATAACCGCTGTAAATATTGACCATATGCTTCTCGGCGTGGGCGGAGACCTTCCCGGTCAGGCTTTTGTAAGAGATCCGTATAAGATGAAAAAGGGCGTTAAACAGAGTTACAGCTTTGTTATGGAGCCTGTAAATCCAAGAAAGAATAACCAGTGAAAAGAGCATTTGCAACCATAGGGTTTACTTTTGCAGTTACCCTTATTGTACTGAACTTTCTGAGCGTAAAATGGGCGCTTGCGGCATTTACTGCCGTAAGCGTTCTTTTCGTGTTGTTTATTTCAATTCAGAAAACGCGCAGGGCGGCTGTGCTTCCTGTTTCAATGCTTAGTGCAGCTCTTGCCTGCGTTATATTTATTTCATACTGCAACGGCGTGTATCTCCCTCAAACCGTGCTTACTGATGAAACGGTGGATGCACAGATTTATATTATTGATACTGAACAGAAGACTCAAAACGGTTATGCATATACCGTAAAGACGAAAAGTATTGAAATGCAGAATGCTCCGCAAAATATAAAGCTCACTGTTTACTCGGATTCTCAGATAACAGCAGAAAGCTACGAGCTTATAAATGTTAATATGTGCCTGTTTTCTGCAGGGGATAATGCCTTCGATTCGCGTGGCTCGTTTGACGATGATATTTTTCTGCGCGGGTATATCAACTCGTATTCCGAAACAGATAAAAGTGTAGGCGGTATTCAATCCATAAACAAATATTTTATTGAACTGCGGCAGCAACTCAGAAGTTTGTTTGAAGATAATGTGGGCGGTGACTTCGGCGCGCTTTCTCTTGCAGTCTTAACAGGTGATACAAGTAATCTCACTGATGAGGCATACAATAATTTCAAAGCTTGTGGTGCAACTCATCTTATGGCCGTATCAGGCTTTAATCTCGCTGTTCTTACAGGTATGCTGTATAAGATACTGCGAAGGCTTCTTGTTCCTAAAATTCCGCTTGTTTCCATATGCACTTTAAGCGTTTTATTTTATGTAATGCTGGCAGGCTTCTCGGCTTCTATGGTCAGGGCGGCAATTATTATGATTGTATTTCTTCTTTCAAAGCTTTTCGGCGAGAAAGCAGACAGTATGAACAGCTTGGGATTTGCCGCTTTCATAGTCTGCTTAAATCCGTTTGCTGTAACGGACGCCGGCGCGTTGCTGACTTTTACCGCCGTACTTGGTCTTATAGCAGTAAATCCGTATATTTCTGCAAAAATAAAGACTAAGAATATAATCATTAAAAACGTTCTTGGCGTTATCAGTGCATCCGTAAGTGTTTTTATAACGACATTCCCTGTAATGTATTATATGTTCGGGCAGGTAAGCATAATCGGACTGTTGCTCAATGTTGTATTGATACTGCTTTCAGAAATACTTATGATAACTTCGGTAATTTTCAGCGCTTTTTCGTTTTCTGCGCCCATTGTGGCTGTTACTGCTTTTATACTTAAAACTGTTTCAGGTGCTATGTTGTGGATTACATCGTACTTTGCCCGTTTTTCTTTCAGCACCGTTAATGTGGGTTCTCAGCTATACGCATTGCTTATTTTCTGTATGCTGACGATTTTTGCTGTTGGATTTTTTATCAAGGCACGAAGCTCTGTAAGCTGTTTTAAAAAGTGCGCGGTCATATCGTGCGTATTCGTTGTATTAATTTCGGCGTGCAATGCTTATATCAGCAACAATAATAGCTTTCTGCGAATAATGAAAGGTGAGTACTCTGATGCAGTTATTGTATATAATAAGGATTACGCGCTTGTGTTCGGAATAAGCGATTATGAGCAGTATTACACTGCAAAGAAGATAATAGAGGCGAACAGATTATATACTGCAATGATAATCGATTATGACGGTGAATACTCACTGAAACTTGCCGATGATTGCGGGTGCCTGAATTTTGTTTCCGATACCGTAGTATATGAGGACGGCAGCAGCATTGCATCAAACGGCTTTAGACAGACGCTTTGGGAAGGTGTGGAAATAACTTACAGAAATACAGAAGAAAAATCTGTTGACCTAAGAATAAATAATACTTATTTTAATTTTGACGAGTGTGATCTTGCCAATACCGAAAAATATGATATAATTTACACTGTGAATGAAAACGGATATATAATGAAAGGGGTGAACGAATGGGCAGGATAGATGAAAAAGAACTCAAAAAGCAAATAAAGGACGGCGATTTTTCAAGAGCATATTTTATATATGGCGAAGAAAGCTATCTCAAAGAGTTTTATGTAAGCAGTCTTGTTAAAAAGCTCGTTTCCGGACCTCTTCAGGATTTTAATCTCCATAAGTTTGACGGCAAGCAAGAGA
>URIN01000226.1 GCA_900547915.1 uncultured Clostridium sp.
AGATAGGAGTCCGTCTCGTGGGCTCGGAGATGTGTATAAGAGACAGATATAGCTGAGAATACTGAAATTTAGGTACTTCACTCTTTGCTACAACTATATCGAATATACTTTTTATTGCATTATATCCCTGTTCGAACGGTTGCTGACATACAGTAGCTAAAATTTTACCACTGCACATAGCATCTCTGGTTGCTTGCGTATCATCAAAAGAGCAAACTTTAATACTTCTTCCGCTTTCTTCAATTGCTTCAAGAGTTCCGGTAACGCCGCCGGCTGTAATGCAAACAAAATCTATTGTTTTATTTTTTTCTAAAACATTTTTCATTGTTTTATAAGCATTTTCATTATCATCGTTATTTTCTATTACACTGACAATATTTATGTTTTTATATTCAGATACGATTTTACTGACACCTTCAACACGCAGTCTATGTCCTTTGTGCATTGAACTACCTGTTACTATGCACAGATTTGCGTTTCCGCCTGAAAGAAGTCCCACCAATCTGCCTGCAGTTTCTCCACTTTTAAAATAATCACATCCAACATATGAAATTCTTTTTGAATTAGTAATATCACTTGACAGAGTTATAACATTTACATTGTTCTTAATAAGACAATCGACTTTACTTGCCAGCCTATTATCATCTATAGGGGTTAAAACAATATTTTTCGTATCTGAAGGGAGATTATCTAATGCATCAATTATGCTATTTACGTTATAACCCTTAATTTCTGTCAGATTTACTTTAAGCCCATAATCCGCATATTCTTTTTCAGCGGCATATATCCCCTCTTTTACCTCTTCAAAAAATGGGTTTCCGATACTGTTAAGTATAACTTCTATCATTACCTCATGCTTTGAAAAAGCAAGCGCTTTTCCGATAAGATTAGGCTTGTAATCATATTGCTTGGCTATATTCAAAATACGTTCTCTGGTTTGCGGATTTACTCCTGCTCTGTTTTTTAAGGCCCTGTCAACCGTTCCTCGGCTTACACCCGCAAGTTCGGCAATCTCTTTAACTGTAATTGACATTTTAACCTCACTTGATTTTATTCAAATTTTGTGATATAGTGTCATCGTGCTCGTGCACACAACTACATATTAACAATTTATTTCAACGTTGTCAAGGAGAATTTGTATGAATGATACAAACCTCAATTTGCATTATCAATATGGAAAACGCCTTGCAAGTAAAATGACAATACGAGAGTTATCATCGCAACTAAAGCACACCTCAAAGGCAATTCCTAAATTAGGAATAAAAAAATATAATTGGTGGAATGAAGCTTTGCACGGAGTAGCAAGAGCCGGTTATGCTACCGTATTTCCGCAATCAATCTGCATGGCTTCAACTTTTGATGCAGAACTTATAAAATCAGTAGCTAGCATTATAGGAATAGAAGCAAGAGCAAAATACAACGAAAACCAAAGAAAACACGATTACGGAATATATAAAGGTCTAACAATGTGGTCGCCTAATATAAACATTTACAGAGATCCGAGATGGGGGCGGGGTCACGAAACCTATGGAGAGGATCCGTATTTGACCTCATTACTTGGATGTGCTTTCATAGAGGGGCTTCAGGGAAACGATGATAAATACCTTATGGCATCCGCATGTGCAAAACATTTTTGCGTCCATAGCGGGCCTGAGAATCTAAGGCACAAATTTAATGCGGTTGTATCTAAAAAAGATTTATTTGAAACATATTTGCCTGCATTTAAAAGTGCTGTAATAAAATCTAAAGTCAGTGGTATTATGGGAGCATATAACCGTGTAAACGGCGAACCCTGCTGTGCCTCAGAAAATTTAATATTAAAACTGCTCAGGGAAAAATGGGGGTTTGACGGATACTTTGTTTCAGACGCATCGGCCATAATGGATGTAATTTTCAATCATCACGTAACGCTCAACGCAATTAAAGGCGCTGCCATATCTATTAATTCTGGCTGTGAACTGGAGTGCGGTATTGTATACTCACTTTTACCTTTATCTGTAGCTTTGGGTTATACTCAGAAAAAAGTGCTTGAAAACAGCGTTGCTCGTCTCATGTCAATACGCAGTCAGTTAGGCATGTTTGACGATAGCTGTAAATTTAATAATATAGCTTTGGATGAGCAAACAAAGCTACGCAATGAAGAAGAAGCTGTTAAGGTTGCTAGTAAGGGCATAGTTCTTTTAGAAAACGACGGAATTCTTCCATTAAAGGAAAATGCACAAAGCATATTAATAACCGGATTTAATGCTGATAACGAATTGGCATATTTAGGGAATTATTACGGTAAACCAAGAAAATTTGTAATGCTGCCGGAAGCAATAACGAAACACAATAAGGAAACAGTTTTTAAAAGAGCAATTCATCTTTACACGGAAAACAAAGATTATGACTATGATACAGCGCTTGAAATTGCACAAAAATCAGATTTAATAATTGTATGCACGGGTCTGGATTCTTCAGTTGAAGGAGAGGAAGCCGGAGGAGTTTTTGCAGGAAACGGAGGTAATCTTGGAAAGCAGGGAGACAGAGCTGACATAGAACTTCCCGTTGTTCAGCAAAAATATTTAGACGAACTTATTAAGCTCAATAAAAATATTATTATTCTGAATTTTTCAGGAGGTTGTATAAATTTCAGCAAATACAAAAGAAAGGTAAACGCTATAATACAATGCTGGTATCCCGGAGCTCAAGGAGGAACAGCAATTGCAGATATTTTATTTGGCAAATGTTCTCCAAGCGGCAAGCTGCCCATTACGTTTTATAAATCAGCATCAGATCTGCCCGACTTTTGCGACTACTCAATGAGAAACCGTACTTATCGATATTTTAATGGCGAAGTTCAATACCCATTCGGATATGGAAAAACTTATACAAAATTTGAACTCACGAAAACAAATTTTAATAAAAATGAAAAGCGATTATCATGTGTTATAAAAAACGCAGGAAACTTTGATAGTGATGAAGTTATCCAGGTTTATGTTTCGTATCCGCAAACCAATTACGAACTTCCTAAAGAATCTCTTATAAGGTGCAAAAGATTCTTTGTTGCAAAGGGAGAAATAAAAGAAATTGTATTTGATTTAAATGAACAAGACTTTTACTCAATAGATGATTTAGGAAATACAGTTTTTATTGCTGTCTCTTATACACATCTGACGCTGCCGACGAATAGCCTTGTGT
>URIN01000227.1 GCA_900547915.1 uncultured Clostridium sp.
TTTATTTTATAACATCAAACATTCCGACGGCTGTTATATTTGTTCTTAGTATTTTAGGAGACATTTATTTCAAAAAGATAATAAATAAACTGTTTTATGATGAAAATATTTTGTATAGCCAGCCGCTTGTAAACGGAGTAACAGTACTTCTTTTTCTTCTTTTGCTGTTACTCCTCGCCAGCGGTCTTATACACTATTTTACACTTTTAACTTTCGACATAAGTTTTAAAGATTATATAATAATGAAAAGTGATGTCGGCAGGAGAATTTTAAAATTCTTTACTATATATTTTACGGTGCTGTGCATTGCTATCGGAATTTGTTCGTATTTTCAAATTTATTCAAGACGGGATGCCGATAACGATAAAATCTATAATTATCATCTTATTGCCTCTGACACAGTAACAGAGTATGAAGAGATAGACGGCGCAAAGCTGTATGTTGCAGAAAAATATCACAGAAGAAGCGTTACTGTTTATTATGATGCTGTTATTTCAGTTGATATCAACGGCAAAGAAATCAAATTTGAAGATGATTATTTTGATGGTGATTATGCGGCTATGCAGGAATTTGTTGAGTGCGTAGGCGCTGATAAGGTTAAAATTGACACAGAAAATCTTGATAAACTTATAGAAAATCGTGATGGTTCTGATAAAAAAGATATTAAAAGACTGTTTTGTGTTGAATAATTCAGGAGCTTTTTATGAACGAATTATGGGATATTTATGATATAAACAGAAAGCCAACGGGCAGAACCGTTGAACGTGGCAAACCTATGAAGTCGGGCGAATATCATATAGTTGTTAATGTGTGGATAAGAAATTCCCAAGGGGAGTGGCTTATCTCAAAGCGTACACCTAATAAACATTTTCCCCTATTATGGGAGCCTACAGGCGGTTCGGCAGTTTCGGGTGAAAGCAGTTTCGATGCCGCAATCAGGGAAACGCGTGAGGAGCTCGGCGTAGAGCTTAACCCTGAGAAGGGAACACTTTTTGCAAGCGCAATCAGGCAAAATAAGGAGTTTCCCGATTTCCTTGACGTGTGGGTGTTTGAGCATGATTGCAGTATAGAAAGCGTTGTGTTGCAGCCGGGTGAGACCTGCGGCGCAATGTGGGCAACAACAAATGAAATAAAGGAGCTTGTAAAAAGCGGCAAATTTGTTCCTCAAAACACATTCTCATATCTTGATAAGCTTTTTGAAGTATACGGCTGATTAATTAAAAAATGAATTAACCGCGACGGAATGACCGCCGCGGTTTTTCTTGTTTCATACAAAATTTACGTTATTATCTTTTATCCAATAATATATCTGCACAATATATGCAAGCACCTGCGGACCCCGCATAAGCTGACCGTACCACGGCTCGCTCAAAGCGTCGGGATTTTGCATAAGCTCATTAATTTTATTGATGCTGAGCATATCGTGAAGCGGTGTTGATTTATCTTTGAGAACTTCCTCTGTCATTTTGCAAACTTCTTTAAAGTAGATGGGATTATGAGTTTTGGGATAAGGACTCTTTTTGCGCCATGTTATTTCATAGGGAAGTTCATTTTCAAATGCCTTGCGCAGAACGCCTTTTTCCCTGCCGTCAAAAGATTTTATATTCCACGGCATATTGTAAGCATATTCAACTATGCGGTAATCGCAGAATGGCACACGCACTTCGAGTGAGCTTTCCATACTCATAACGTCCTTGCGCACAAGCAGCGTCTGCATAAACCAGTCAAGGTTAAGGCGGAACATTTCCCTCATACGCCGCTCGGTCTTGTTGTCTGTGTCAAGATAAGACGTCCTTGCCACGGTCTCCAGATAGCGATCGTGCGCGTATTCTGCGCCGTGCGGCAGCAGGCCGTCTTTCAGTATGCTTTGGCGCACATCGGTTGAGCGGCTCCACGGGAATGTTTCCTCAAACAATATATCTTTATTGTGATACCACGGGTATCCGCCGAATATCTCATCTGCACATTCACCTGAAAGCGCAACCGTCTGCTCCTTTTTTACTTCTCGGCAAAACAGAAGCAGAGAAGAGTCAACATCCGTAAATCCCGGCAGCGTTCTTGCATAGGTGCTCTCTATCAGCGCATGGGCAACATCTTTGTTGTCAAGAACAACATTTTTGTGCTTTGTTCCCAAGTAGTCTGATATCATTCCGATATAGTCGCTGTCCTTGTTCGGCTGGAATAAGCTCTTCTTAAAATACTTGTCATTGTCTGTATAATCTACTGAATATGTGTCAAGGGTTTTGCCTTTGCACTTGTAATCATCACTTGCAACTCGGCTTATTATAGAGGAATCAAGCCCTCCGCTTAAAAATGTGCAAAGAGGCACATCTGAGATAAGCTGCCTTTTGATAGCATCGGTTACAAGAAAATGAGTGTGCTCAATTGTTTCGCTTTCATTTTCCTTATGTTCAGCAGCTTCAAGCCGCCAATATTCCTTTATTTCGTATTTTCCGCCACTGAATTTCATATAAGCAGCAGGAGGCAGCTCTTTGATGTCTTTGAAAACAGCAGTGCCTATTGTTTTGGCGGGACCGAGCATAAATATCTCATTCAACCCGTTTTCGTCAACATCAGTGCTGACTTCGGGAATGAGGAGCAGGCTCTTTATCCTGCTTGCAAAGGCAAACATTCCACTTTTTTGTGTAAAGTATAATGGCTTTACACCTATTCTGTCTCTGCACAGGAAAAGTTCTTTGCTTTCATCATCCCATACAGCGTATGCAAATATGCCGTTTAGCTTTTTGCAGCTTTCTTCTTTCCATTGGTCGTATGCTTTAAGTATTACTTCTGTGTCGCAATGCGTGTCAAAAGAATATCCGGATGAAATAAGTTCACGCCTTATCTCATCAGTGTTGTATATCTCACCGTTATATACAATTGTGTATTTCCCGAATGTCATCGGCTGAGCGCCCTTTTCAGGATCAATAACGGCAAGTCTCCTGTGTATAAGAGAGATGTACGGCTTTGTAAAATCTCCGTATCCGTCAGGGCCTCTCATCTTTAAACTTTCACTTATATTCCTGATAAGTGCTCTGCGCTCTCTCAAATCTATGGTTTCAGAAAGCATTCCCGCGATTCCACACATCTGTCTCTTATACACATCTGACGCTGCCGACGAATAGCCTTGTGTA
>URIN01000228.1 GCA_900547915.1 uncultured Clostridium sp.
GATAGGAGTCCGTCTCGTGGGCTCGGAGATGTGTATAAGAGACAGATATTACCACATTAAAGGAAGTTTTAAAAATGTCAAAAGCCATACCTGTTATAATAACTAATTCAAATGTGTTGCTTTATGATGAACAGGGCGGGGAATTCAAACCGTTTTCTCTTCCCGGAATTGCAAGTAGACCTAACATTCCTTTTTATCATTTTTACGCTAAAAAGATTGCCGAAGGGCAGCATTACTTTAAGGAATTTGTAAAAAAATATTATCAGCGCAAACCTTCAAAAAACATTCTTGCAATTATTGTTCCGGATGACACAAGCCCGCTTGAAAGTATTTTTATAAATGAGTTTTTTGTAAATTCAGGCGCATGTAAAGCTGTTGCTCAGATGACTATGGGTCAGGCTCTGCAGAAAAATATTAATCAGTATATATCCGTTTCGAAGTCAAGCAGAAATATTGTATTGCAGTATATAAGAAATAATGAGGTCCAGGCATCCAGGTTTTATGACTGCAATGATTATAATGTTGAACGAATTAAAGAGGATGCAAAACGCCTGCACATAGACATTGAGTATGAAAACACACCTGTATTTGTAAATAATTTTAATCTTAATATGGATGAATTTTTTGATATGGGTGAAGTTATTACACCAAAGCAGTTTATGGATAAAATTTCTGTGATAGATGTTGAAAAAATTTAAAATTCGGGAATAAAAAAATCACCTCTACTAAAAATATCAGTGAGGTGATTTTTTATGAAGAAAAACAAAAAGAAAAACAGCGCAAACAACAATAATAATGATGTTAAAAACACTAAAAAGGTAATAGACCTAACATCGTATATCAGTCCTGATATGGCAAACAGCGATACTATGGGCAGCTATACAGGTACTACTAAAAATTCATATGAAACAGGTGAATATGAAGATCCGGAGCAGGACGCTGATGATCTTTAATGTTGTGCTGTTTATAAAAATTAAGCGGTTTGGAATTCCAAACCGCTTTTTTATGTTTGCTTTGTCAGCCCATCAAAATCGCTGCTCCCAGGCAAAGCGCCAGAACGGCGGCGCTAAGCGCCACAAGTAAGTCTGCTGATTTGCGTGAGATTTTTATTCCTGCATAAAGCCCGCCGCTTTTTTTGTATTTGTTGTTGTTTCCATTTTCCATAAATTGTTATCTCCTCGTAAGATATTTTCTCATATCTATTGCGCAGGCGGCAAGAATTATAGCGCCTTTAATTACATAAAGCATATTTGCGGAAACAGAAAGAAAATTAAGACCTACAAATATTAGCTGAAGCAGAAGGACGCCTATAACTATTCCGCTTATTTTTCCTGTGCCACCTACAAAGGAAACACCACCTATTACACACGCTGCTATTGCGTCACTTTCATAGGTTAGTCCGGTATTTGCAGAGCATGATGCTATACGGGCGCCTTCAATAAAGCCTGTTATTCCGTACATTACGCCGGCAAGCACAAACACAGCAACGATAGTTGCAAAAACGTTTACGCCGGAAACATTTGCTGCTTCTTCATTTGAACCAACTGCAAACATATTTTTGCCGAATTTTGTCTTGTTCCATACAACCCACATTAAAGCGGTCAGCAATGCTGAGTACAGCACATATTTAGGAACGGCAACTCCTCCGATTGTAAACAGTGTGCCGCGTATGAATTCGGTGTACGATTCATCAAGACCGGAAAGTGTCTGACCGTTGTTCGTGCCTGTCATGAGATACATAAGCACAAGACCGAAAACAATAAGCTGAGTGGAAAGTGTAACTATGAACGGATGAAGCTTAAATTTAGCAACAAAAAAACCGTTTACAAGGCCCACTGCT
Organism: uncultured Clostridium sp.; assembly: GCA_900547915.1. GTDB lineage: Bacteria > Bacillota > Clostridia > Oscillospirales > Acutalibacteraceae > Eubacterium_R. The sequence continues at coordinate 1,841 of URIN01000228.1, forward strand.
CCGCCTATTGCTATAACTATCAGAAAGACCGCCCAGAGCGGCATTACACCTAGGTCGGGAAACATTTTGTTTGGATAACCCGCCATTTGAAGCAGTGACGCTCCCACACAGGCAGTAAGTCCTACAACGCGACCGGCGGAAATATCTGTTCCCGTTAAAACAATACAACCCGCAACACCGAGTGCTATGGGCAGTTTGGAAGCAGTAAGTGAAATTATATTAATTATTGATGGCAGAGAAAGAAACGCAGGTACTTTTATCGCAATAAAAATGATGGCTGCAGCAATAATTATATACATGGCGTTGTTCAGAATAAAGTCTGCTGCTGCTCTGCGTCTGTCTGCGGGCGGCATTGCTCTCAGCCCGCCCAAAGGTGTGTCTTTATTCGATTGAGGCATTAAATCACTCCTTAAACATATTTCGCGGCAAGTGTCATTATTTCTTCCTGAGTGGCAGTTTTTGCGTCTGTTTCGCCTGCAAGCCGACCTCCGCTCATAACAAGAATTCTGTCACAAACCCCAAGAAGCTCCGGCATTTCAGAAGAGACCATAAGAACTATTTTTCCGCGTGTTGCAAGGTCGTTTATCAGTTTGTATATCTCGTATTTTGCTCCTACATCAATGCCTCTTGTCGGCTCGTCCAGAAGCAGTACATCCGGTTCCGTCAGAAGCCACCTGCCAAGTATGACTTTTTGCTGATTGCCGCCTGAAAGAACACCTATCTTTGTTTCTTGGGACGGCGTTTTCACTCTCAGCGAACTGATAAGTTCGTCAACGCTTTCTTTCATCTTTTTATCATTCAGAAAAGGCCCTGTTGAAAATCTTTTAAGGCTTGATATTACAGCGTTTTCGCGGATATTCAGTATTGCAAAAATACCAGTTGCCCTGCGTTCTTCGGTTAGCAATGCAAAGCCGTTTTTCACCGATTCGGAGGCGTTTCTGTTTTTTACCTCTGTGCCGCACAGGTATATGTTGCCGCTTTTTCTGGTGTTTATTCCGAAGATTGTTTCAAGCAGTTCGGTTCTTCCGGATCCGTCAAGACCTGCTATGCCTAATATCTCCCCGCGTTTTGCTGTGAAAGAAACATCATAAAGTCTCTTGTATTGAGCACTGAGGTTTCGCACAGTAAGAAAAGTTTCTCCTGTTCTGTTTGTCTTTTCTGGGTATCGGTTTTTGAGTTCCCGGCCAACCATAAGCCGTATGATTTCGTCAGTTGTCAGCTCTTTTGCCGGCTTGGTCGCAATGTGTCTTCCGTCCCTGTCTCTTATACACATCTCCGAGCCCAC
>URIN01000229.1 GCA_900547915.1 uncultured Clostridium sp.
GGCAGCGTCAGATGTGTATAAGAGACAGAATCTATCCAGCCGGGCTTTCGTTCAGCAAGCGGAGAATTTGATGATATTTTCACAGTGGGAACTGCTGCTCCGAGCGGAGTTCCGCGGCCTGTTGTGAAAAGTATCATATGAGCACCGGATGCAGTAAGCGCCGTTGTTGAAACTATATCGTTTCCTGGCGAGCAAAGAAGCTGAAGTCCGCTCCCGTTCACCTTTTCACCATAGGAAAGAACGCGTGTAACAATGGAACTTCCGCCTTTTTGAACACATCCAAGACTTTTTTCCTCAAGCGTTGTTATTCCGCCTGCCTTATTTCCGGGAGACGGATTTTCGTAAACAGGCTGATTTCTTGAAGTGAAATAATCCTTGAAATTGTTTATCATATCAACAATATCATCATATACTTTTTTATTTTCGGCACGTGACATAAGCAGCATTTCGGCGCCGAACATCTCAGGCGTTTCGGTGAGGATACAAGCCAGCCCTTTTACGGTCAGATCATCTGTTACTCTGCCGCAGAGCGCATTTGCTGTGATGCCAGAAAAAGCGTCAGATCCACCGCATTTAAGACCTATTTTAAGTTTGTCGATTGGTATATCGGTGCGGCTGAATTTATTTCTGTATTCATTAAGTTCTTCAGTTAATTTCATTCCTGCGGCAAGTTCATCGTTCTCGTTTTGTGCTACAAGAAATTTGACACGATCTTTGTTATATTCACCTAAAAGCGGTCTGAAAACATCCAGATTGTTGTTTTCACAACCGAGGGAGACTACAAGCACACCTCCCGCATTAGGATGAGAAACAAGCGACGCAAGTATTTTTTGTGTATTGCTGAGGTCATCACCCATTTGTGAGCATCCGTAAGGATGAGCAAAAACTTTTATATCGCTGTCATCAAGACCTAGTTTCTCAACGGCATTTGATTTAATTTTGTCACAAAGCTTATTTACGCATCCGACTGTCGGAATTATCCAAATTTCGTTTCTTATTCCGACCGAGCCGTCATCTCTCTGATATCCTTTAAAAGTGAGGTCAGTTTTTTCGGGAAAATAGCCATCAAAATTCCCACTGAAAAAATATGCTTACGGGCCGTCACCGAGACTCGTTTGAAGATTATGTGAATGTACATAATCACCGGCAAAAAGATCTTTTTTTGCGTATCCTATCGGATAGCCGTATTTTATAATATCCTGCCCTGCAGAAGTATCTTTTATAAGCACTTTATGTCCAAAAGGAATATCACTTTTTAAAGTTATTCCGTTTTCTGAATATCCTGCTTTCAAATCACAAAGCGCAACAGCAACGGTATCATTTTCATTTATTTTAAAAAGCTTATTCATTTGCTAACACCTTTCTCAGTGCCTGACGTACTCCTAATTTTTCCATATCATTATAACATTCGGCAACTTTTGAATATAAATCGCTTATTGAAGTCAAATCAATGCCCCACATATTTTCATTCTTAAGTATTTCAAAAACAGGGTCTTCGGTTTTATGGGCATATTCAAATTGAGACAATACCTCTTTTGAGTCGTGAACGCAATAATCACAGGAATCTGATTTTGCAATAAAATCACCGTTTTCTTCAAAGGAGCCGTCATAAAATTTTATAAGAGCGGCAAAAGCAAAAGACAACAGTTTCGGCGCCGTGCCGTTTTTTTCTATGTACTGCAATATGGTACCAAGGCAGCGAGCCCTAAATTTTGAAACGCTGTTAAGCGAAATATCAAGCAGCTTATGGTCAATAAACGGATTGCCGAAACGTTCAAATACGCTGTTTTTAAATTCTTCAAGCTCAGATTTTTCCATATTTATAGTTGGAATTATCTCATTATCTATTGCTGAGTTGAGATAAAGTGAAAAATCATCATCGTGCATCATATCACGCACTATTTTATAACCGCAGAGATAGGCGGCGAGTACGGACATAGTATGTGCGCCGTTTAATATCTTTACTTTTCTTTCACGGTAAGGAGAAATATCATCAACCCATTTGACACTTTCAAAAATCTTATGCGCAGGAAAAATATCTTTCCACTCTTCCCTGCCCTCTATGACCCAGGAAATATAAGGTTCACACGCTACTGCAAGTTTATCCTCACAGCCGAGTTTTTCAAACACAGACTGTGCATCATTCTGAGGAAAGCCGGTAACGATTCTATCCACAAGAGTTGAGCAGAATTTGCAGTCATCACGTACATAACTTATAAAATCAGAGCCCAGAGCCCATTCATCAGCATATCTCAGTACAATACTTTTAAGCACAGCGCCATTATTTTCTATAAGCTCAACAGGCAGAATAAGCGGTGCTGAACTGCGCCCAAGAACTGAAAATCTTTCATAGAGCAACCTGCATAGTTTTCCCGGATAAGAAACATGGGGATAATCGCTAAACTTTTCTCCGCTTACATAGACAATACCCGCCTCAGTAGTATTAGAAACAATAACACTAAGTTCAGAAGATGACGCTATATCCAAAAGTTCATTTGCGTTTTCATACGCACTTAGAAAACACGATATGCTTGATATAGGAGTACTTCTGTCAACAGTATTTCCGTTCTCAAGTCCACGCTCAAGAACAAAATATATGTTATTTTGACTTTCGAAATCAAGACGGCACTTACTTGATGTGGGCTTTACCATAACCACACTGCCGCAAAACATATTATTTTCGTTAAGTTTCTGAACAATAAAATCAAAAAATGCGCGCAAAAAATTGCCTTCACCAAACTGGAGGACTTTTTGCGGCATACGGGAATAATTATTCAAGTGTAAATCTTTAATATCTTTCATAACGCATCTCATTTAAATAAAATTAATATAAAACATTATAAAAAATTAAAACAAAAAAAGCAACATAAAGGCAAAAAAACTCCCGATGTAAAAACATCGGGAGCCTCGAATATTCAATTAACTGTACATTGGACTGACCTCGTATAATTATTTAATCAAGTAGATGAATTTCCCGAACATAGGAACCACCTCTCCGTTATTATAATTATCGATTAAAATTTGTTAGCCCATCGGATTAATTCCTTTTCTGTATATAATCTGTCTCTTATACACATCTCCGAGCCCACGAGACGGACTCCTA
>URIN01000230.1 GCA_900547915.1 uncultured Clostridium sp.
TTCTAAGCCTGCCTTTATGAACGAAGGAGGACTTACTCCGGGGCAAAAAGGAACAGCAATGCACACATTTATGCAGTTTTGTGATTATGAGGCAGCAAGAGATGATCTTGAATCAGAGATTACAAGAATAAAATCTCTCGGATATATCAGTGATGTTCAGGCGCATTCGCTAAGCAGAAAAGAACTATCTGATTTTTTCGGCGGCGATTTTGCAAAACGTATGTTTTCCGCTGATAATATTTACCGTGAAATAAAGATATCTTCATTTGTGAATGCTGATGAGATTTTTGACACTGAATCAAAAGAACAGGTACTTGTGCGCGGTATCTCTGACTGCGTTTTTGAGGAGAACGGTGAGCTTGTCCTTGTTGACTATAAAACGGACAGGGTAAAGACTGAAGAAGAACTTTTGGGTAGATACAAAAATCAGATTGCTTTTTATAGGAAAGTTATAGAAAAGACACTCCAAAAGCCTGTTAAAAAAGCGGTGTTATACTCTTTTTATCTGTCAAAAGTGTGTGAATACAGATAAATTGTAAAAAAACACTTGCATTTTGCGGCTACTTGTGGTATTATTCTTTAGCATTAGAAGATTTTAATTAAAGAGGTGAAAACAATGAAAGACGGAATTCATCCCAACTATGATACATGTACTGTTAAGTGCGCTTGCGGCGCAACTTATGAAACCAAAAGCACCAAGAGCGAGCTTAAGGTAGATATTTGCTCCAAATGTCATCCTTTCTACACCGGCAAACAGAAGCTTGTAGATACAGGCGGACGTGTAGACAGATTCAATAAGAGATACGGCAAAAAGGCGTAATTTCAAATTAAGGCAGCGTTATTCGTTGCCTTTTTTATTTGGAGAAATTGATGTTTGAGTATAAAACGGTAGAAAAAGCAGCTGTTGCAGAATTTACAGAAAAGAAGTCAAGATTTATAGGTTATGTGTGTCCAGTTAAAACTGCTGAGGAAGCACAGAATTTTATAACTGAAGTTCGCAGTAAAAACCGCGAGGCGACTCATAATGTTCCCGCATATGTTTTGCGCGAAAATAATATACAGCGATGCAGTGATGACGGTGAGCCGTCCGGCACTGCAGGCGTTCCTGTACTTGACGTTATTTTAAAAAGTGAAGTTAAGGATGTCTGTGTTGTTGTAACACGTTATTTCGGAGGTGTTCTTTTAGGCGCAGGCGGTCTTGTTAGGGCGTATTCACATGGCTCCAAAATTGCGCTTGACGCAGGCGGCATAATCACATTGGCTCCTTGCGCTGTTCTTCAGGTAGAAGCTGATTATTCCTTCTATGAAAGAATACGTGTTATGCTTGAGGATAATTCCGCAAATATAGAGGACTGTATTTTTTCTGACAATGTTAAAATTATTTTTTCAATAAGAGACACACGTGTAGATGATATTTCTCAGAAATTAACTGAACTAAGTAACGGCAAATATTCATTCGTTAAAATCGGAGAAAAATACGCTAAGGTTTAAATAAAAAAATCCCGTGCTTTTGCACGGGATTTTGCTGTGATATAAAATCCATTTGTTTAGTCAAATTTATCTTCTTCAAGATAAATAACATTTATCTCTGGGTGGTTGAAAAGTCTTAGCGGAAATTCAGCATTTCCAAGGCCGCGACTGACAATCAGCTGAGGCCTTTGTCCGAATGAACCTCTTGCATATTTAGGGAAAAATCCCTGCCCAGGGCTGTATACCGGTCCAAAAAACGGTAATATAAACTGTCCGCCGTGAGCGTGACCGGAAAGCTGAAGGTCAAAATCATACTGAATATAATTGTTTTCCTTTACTTTTTCAAAGTTTTCAGGGAAATGGCTAAGAACTATTTTAAAGCCTTTTAGTTTTTCTAGTTCCGCAAAATAAGGACTCATATCCTTGTATTTGAATGTTCCTTTTTTTCTTGCTTTATAATCTTTAAAATCAGCTTGGTTTTCGTCAAGGCCAAGAAAATTTATGTGACTTGAATTTATAGTTATCTGTGCAGTTTCATTTAATAGTACCATAAAACCAAGCTCAGACAATTCATTCATCAATTCTTCAAAGTTATCAAGCCTACGCTCATGATTTCCTGTTATATAAAACACAGGTGCTCGTTTAAGCAGTTCTTTGCCGAATTCAAACATCTTTTCTTTGTTTTTACATTTATCATTTATATAATCGCCTGTAATTGCTATTATATCGGGTTTGATGTCGTCTAACTCAGTAAGTACTTTTTTGAAAGGCTTTGAGTGCATGTCAGAAAGCTGAACTAGTGTAACTGCTCCTCTGATATTTTTGCTTAATATGATATATTCTGTTTTATCTATTGTGTTGTTTTGAAAATAACAAAAAACTCCAAATAGTACGACTAATATTAATGCTATAGCTATATAAATCATAAGTTATACCTCTTTTTGATAATAAACCGATATTATTTATAAGTCAAGTGAAATAATTTTGAATAAAAAAGGGTTTATGGTCTATAATACGTATTATTTATCAGAAAATCGATTTCGGTGATTATTTTGGAAAAAACTATCAGAGAAAATGCTGAAGATATTGAAAGAAAATTTTTAAGCAGGTTTGCTGCACTTTCTTCTGAATCCCTCGGCAGAGATGTTCCAGAAGATGAATGCCGTATCCGAACCTGTTATCAAAGAGACAGAGACAGAATAATTCATTCATCAGCATTCAGACGGCTAAAACATAAGACCCAGGTATTTCTTGCTCCTCAGAGTGATTACTACAGAACAAGGCTTACACATACGCTTGAAGTTGCGCAAATAGCTCGAACTGTTGCAAGGGCGCTGCGGTTAAATGAAGATTTGACTGAAGCTGCTGCTCTCGGTCATGACTTAGGACATACGCCGTTCGGACATGCCGGAGAAAAGGCACTTAATAATTTGTCAGACTCGGGTTTTCGCCACAATGAGCAGAGTGTGCGTGTTGTGGAAAAACTTGAAAAGCAGGGAAAAGGTCTTAATCTCACCAAAGAAGTACGGAATGCCATTTTATGCCACAGCGGCAAAGAGAATGCTTTTACTTTAGAAGGACGCGTAATTCGTTACGCAGATAAAATAGCTTACATAAATCATGATATTG
>URIN01000231.1 GCA_900547915.1 uncultured Clostridium sp.
GGCTATTCGTCGGCAGCGTCAGATGTGTATAAGAGACAGTATTGATGATGCTGTTGCCGCAGGTGTTATGGCTGAGGAGGATATTCCGCTCAGTTTAAGGCAAACTTTAGGGTTCAGAAAAACACAGCGCATAAATACGCTTGTATCTGATATTATATCCAATAGTGATGAAGATATATGTATGAGTAATGACTGTGAAAAAGCTTTTTATGAACTTAGAACATTTATGTTTAAAAATGTTTATGAAAGTGATATTTGCCGTGCTGAGGATGAAAAAGCTTATTACATTGTTGAAAGGCTCTATAAGTATTATCTTAAAAATGTTGATAAATTGCCTGATACATATATTAAAATTGCTAATCAAGAAAATGCTCAGAGAGCGGTATGTGATTATATTGCCGGTATGAGTGATACGTACGCATTAAAGGAATACAACAGATTATTTATTCCAAAATTTTCTGAATATTAAAATTACAGAAAGGGGTTGAGGATTTGGCTTTAAGCGAATCATTTTTGCAGGAATTAAAGTATAAAACAGATATTACCGATATTGTTTCTTCTTATGTAAGCTTAAAGAAAAGAGGATCAACACTTGTCGGTCTTTGTCCTTTCCATAATGAAAAAACTCCTTCTTTTACAGTTTACCCTGAAACCCAGTCATTTTATTGTTTTGGCTGTGGTGCCGGCGGAGATGCAGTTACTTTTATAAAAAAAATAGAAAATCTTGATTATATAGATGCTGTCAAAATGCTGGCGCAAAGAGCAGGTTTGCAAATGCCGGCAGATGGATTTGATGACAGTATATCAAAACATCGCCGAAGAATATATGAGGCAAACAGAGCTGCTGCAAAATATTTTTATTCTGTTCTAATTAGCGAAGAGGGAACGAAAGCTCTCGAATATTATAGGAACAGAAAACTCACGTTAAGTACAATAAAAAAATTTGGTCTTGGTTATGCTCCTGATAAATGGGATGGATTGCTAAAACATCTGCGTTCTCAAGGTTTTTCTCTTAATGAGATATACGAGGCAGGACTTGCACGTAAAGGCCAGAAAAATAATTATTACGATTATTTCAGAAACCGTGTGATGACTCCGATTATTGATGTGCGTGGAAATATAGTCGGATTTGGCGGCAGAGTTCTTGATGACAGCAAACCAAAATATATTAATACAAATGACACGCTTGCGTATAAAAAGACAAATGAAGTTTTCGGACTTAATTTTGCAAAGGATAGCGGTAAAAGTGAAATAATTCTTTGTGAAGGTTATATGGATGTTATAGCAATGCATCAGGCAGGTTTTACTAATTGTGTTGCAGGCTGTGGAACGGCGCTTACAAATGAGCAGGTGCATCTTATCAGCAGATATGCAAACGAGGTCTTACTTGCTTATGACAATGACGAGGCGGGTAGAAAAGCCGTTGATAAAGCTATAAGTCTTTTTGAAAATACTGATATTAACATAAGAATCCCAGAATTTGAATACGGAAAAGATCCTGATGAAATAATTAAAAATGTAGGCGCTGAAAAATTCGGTTCAATGCTAGATAAAGCTCTTAATAAAACTGAGTATTATATTCTGAGACTACGAAAAAAATTTAATATAGCAACAACTCAGGGCAAGATAGATTTTGCATCTGCTGTTGTGCCTGTTCTTGCGCACTCCGAGCCTGTTGAACGTGATCTTTATATGAGCCGTATTTCTGAAGAAATAGGTATTAATAAGAGTTCAATAGAAGCCCAGCTTAATGTGTATCTTGTAAAGAGCAGAAAGAAGCAGAGAAAAAAAGAATTTAATGCACCTGTTGTGAATTCTATAAGGGAAAACCAGAAAATCAGCCGTGACACAGGCGAAACCTCAAAAATGATACGAGCTGTTGACAGAATGCTTTATCTTCTGATAAAATATCCGGACTGTGTAAAACTTACATCGGAATTTAAATCGGAAGAGCTGCCGTCAGGATTTTACAGAAAAGTATTTGAAATAACTATAGAGAATATAAAAAACGGGTTCGACAATGATTTGATGAATTATTCATCTTCACTATCAAGCGATGAACTCGGCAGGCTTTCCGGAATAATAGCACGTGGAAAACATAGCGATAATCCAAAAGATGAATTTACAGACTGCATTAATGTAATAAGGGATGAAAATTCCCGAAAAGATAAAAAATCAGCCGGTGAAATGACTGATGATGAATTCAGAAAAATGTTCAATACATAATTCAAGAGGAGAAAAATTATGGAAAACAAAAATAAAAACAATACACCTCAAAGTGCAGAAGACAAAAAGACAGCTGCTTTTAAAAAGCTTGTTGAAAAGGGCAAAAGCGTAGGCCATCTTACCGCTCAGGAGATTGACAGTCTTATAGTTGATCTTGACCTTGATGTGGACGAGCTTGAAAAGCTTAATGATATGATAGATGGTGCAAATATCAACATTATTGATGACTTTTCATCTGAAGCGCTTGACGGTATTCCGCTTGAGGTTGATCTGCCAAAAGAGACTGATGCAGCTGATACCGTTGCCACAAATGATAATGCTGCCATGGATGACCCAGTTAAGGTTTATCTTAAGGAGATAGGCAGAGTTCCGCTTCTTACACCTGAGGAGGAGATCGAGTATGCTATGCGAATAGCAGATGATGATCCCGTAGCAAAAAAGCGCCTTGCTGAGGCCAACCTGCGCCTTGTTGTCAGCATTGCTAAAAGATATGTTGGCAGAGGCATGCAGTTCCTTGATCTTATTCAGGAAGGTAATATGGGACTTATAAAAGCAGTTGATAAATTCGATTACACAAAAGGTTTCAAGTTTTCAACTTATGCAACATGGTGGATAAGACAGGCAATCACAAGAGCTATTGCCGATCAGGCAAGAACCATTAGAATCCCTGTTCATATGGTAGAGACAATTAATAAAGTAAAGAAGGCAAACAGTCAGCTGCTTCACCAAAACGGTAAGGAGCCCACACCTGAGGAGATAGCAGAGTTCCTTGATATGCCTCAGGAAAAAGTACGTGAGATACTGCGTGTGTCTCAGGAGCCTGTTTCTCTTGAAACACCTATAGG
>URIN01000232.1 GCA_900547915.1 uncultured Clostridium sp.
GCACAGCAGTAAAGACTGCTACACCTAAAAAGCCTAATTCCGCGCTTCGTAAGATTGCCCGTGTACGCCTTACAAACGGAATGGAAGTTTCAGCTTATATTCCCGGCGTTGGCCACAATCTTCAGGAACACTCTGTTGTTATGGTGCGCGGCGGACGTGTTAAGGACCTTCCCGGTGTGCGTTACCACATCATCCGCGGAACTCTTGATACACAGGGCGTAAACGGCAGAATGCAGGCGCGCTCAAAGTATGGCGCAAAGAAGCCTAAGGCTGCTAAGAAATAAGCAGTAAACCCCTATCGGAAAAACAATAGTTTATACCTTTTATATTATAAAGTATATGCGGTATAGCCTACTTGTTGACTCCACGGGAAAACCGAGTACCTATGAACTCATTATTATTTATGAAGGAGGGAAGCGAAGATGCCAAGAAGAGGCCAAATCGCTAAGCGTGATGTGTTGCCTGATCCGCTTTACAACTCAAAGCTTGTAACGCGTCTTATCAACAACATCATGTATGACGGAAAAAAAGGTGTCGCGCAGAAAATCGTTTACGGCGCGTTTGACATCATTAGAGAAAAAACGGGTAACGATCCCCTTGAGGCTTTCCAGGCTGCAATGGAAAACGTTATGCCTACCCTTGAGGTAAAGGCTCGCCGTGTTGGTGGTGCAACTTATCAGGTTCCGCTTGAAGTTCGCCCCGAAAGACGCCAGACTCTCGGTCTGCGTTGGATTACGGCTTATGCCCGTGAGCGTTCTGAAAGAACAATGAAAGAACGCCTTGCTGCGGAGATTATGGACGCTGTGAATAAGACCGGCGGCGCAGTTAAGAAGTGTGATGATACTCATAAGATGGCAGAGGCAAACAAGGCTTTTGCTCATTTCAGATATTAATCCCATAATCAGATTAGGAGGATATTATGCCAAGAAAAGTATCTCTTGAAAAAACAAGAAATATTGGTATTATGGCGCACATTGATGCTGGTAAAACAACAACTACCGAGCGTATCCTTTATTATACGGGAATAAATCATAAGATCGGCGAAACCCACGACGGCGCTGCCACAATGGACTGGATGGCGCAGGAGCAGGAAAGAGGTATCACAATCACCTCCGCCGCTACAACCTGTTTTTGGAAAAATCACAGGATTAACATTATAGATACACCTGGTCACGTTGACTTCACTGTTGAGGTTCAGCGTTCACTTCGTGTACTTGACGGCGCTGTTACCGTTCTTTGCGCAAAGGGCGGCGTAGAGCCTCAGTCTGAAACCGTATGGCGTCAGGCAGACGATTATAATGTTCCCCGTATGATCTATGTAAACAAAATGGATATTATGGGCGCAGACTTTTACAATGTTCTTAACATGGTAAAAGACAGATTTAAGTGTAATGCTGTTCCGATTCAGCTTCCTATCGGTTCTGAGGATACCTTCAGAGGTATTGTAGACCTTATCAATATGGATGCTGAGATTTATTATGACGATATGGGTAACGATATCCGTCGTGAAGAGATTCCGGAGGATATGAAAGAGCTTGCTCAGGAATATCGTGAAAAGCTTCTTGAAGCTGTTGCGGAGCAGGACGAAGACCTTATGGAGAAATATTTCGACGGCCAGGAACTCACTGTCGACGAAATTAAAAAGACTATCAGAAAGGCAACATGTAGCTGTAATATGGTACCCATCACATGCGGTACATCTTACAGAAACAAGGGCGTTCAGCCGCTCCTTGATGCTATTGTTGAATTCATGCCGGCTCCTACCGACGTTGAATCAATCAAGGGCGTAAATCCTGAGACTGACGAGGAAGAGTATCGTCATTCTTCAGATACAGAGCCTTTCTCAGCTCTTGCATTCAAGATCGCAACAGACCCGTTTGTTGGTAAGATCTGTTACTTCCGTGTATATTCAGGCGTTCTTAACGCAGGCTCTCAGGTTTATAACTCAGTTAAAGGCCACAGAGAGAGAATGGGTAGAATCCTTCAGATGCACGCTAACCATAGAGAAGATATTACAGAGGTTTACGCCGGCGATATTGCTGCTGCTGTAGGTCTCAAGAACACCACAACAGGTGATACCCTCTGTGATGAAGAGCATCCCATTATCCTTGAGTCAATGAACTTCCCGGATCCTGTTATCCGTGTTGCCGTTGAGCCTAAGACCAAAGCAGGTCAGGAAAAGATGGGTATCGCTCTTGCTAAGCTTGCTGAAGAAGACCCAACATTTAAGGTTTATACCGATGAGGAAACAGGCCAGACTATTATCGCCGGCATGGGCGAACTTCACCTTGAGATCATCGTTGACCGTATGCTTCGTGAATTTAAGGTTGAGGCTAATATTGGCGCTCCTCAGGTTGCTTATAAAGAAACAATTCAGTCAGAATCAATGTCTGATACTAAGTATAAGCGTCAGTCAGGTGGTTCAGGTCAGTACGGTCATGTTAAGATTCGTATGTCACCGAACCTTGATGAAAACGGTATCGGCAAGGGTTATGAATTCATTAACTCCGTTGTCGGCGGCGCTATTCCTAAGGAATATATCCCCGCTGTTGACGCAGGTATCCAGGGTGCAATGAAGAGCGGCGTTCTCGCCGGTTACCCCATGGTTGATATCAAAGTTGAACTTTACGATGGATCTTATCATGAGGTAGACTCATCTGAAATGGCATTCAAGATCGCAGGTTCTATGGCGTTCAAAGACGCTGCTAAGAAAGCAAACCCCGTTATTCTTGAGCCTATGATGAAAGTAACTGTAATCGTACCTGAGGAATACATGGGCGATGTTATCGGCGACCTTAACTCACGCCGCGGCCAGATTCAGGGTATGGAAGACAGAGCAGGCGCAAAGCAGGTTAATGCTCGTGTTCCTCTTTCCGAAATGTTTGGCTATGTAAATGACCTTCGTTCAAAGACCCAGGGCCGTGGTCAGTATACCATGGAGCCGGACGGCTATGAGCAGGTTCCGAAGTCTATTTCTGAGGAAATCATTTCCACAAGAACCAAAAAGGATTAATTTGATCCTTTAATTAAACAAAATTACTAAAAACACTTGATATTTTATCTGTGC
>URIN01000233.1 GCA_900547915.1 uncultured Clostridium sp.
AGAGAAGTATATTTCAAATCACGTTCTGAAGGCTTTGGCATGGAGGTTAAAAAGCGTATAATGCTCGGCAACTTTGTGCTTTCAAGCGGCTATTTTGACGCTTACTACAACAAGGCATTAAAGGCTAAAGGACTTATCGTAAAGGCTTTCGGTGAAGCGTTTGAGAAATATGATTTCCTGCTCGGCCCCGTTGCGCCTACAACGGCACTTAAAATGGGAGAGGGACTGAGCGACCCGCTTGCAATGTATCTTGGCGATATCTATACTGTTATGATTAATATTGCAGGCCTTCCGTCACTTGCGCTTCCATGCGGATTTGACGGAAACGGAATGCCGGTCGGTATGCAGCTTATCGGCAGACCGTTTGATGAAAAAACAATTCTTGCAGCGGGCAACGCTTATCAGAGCGTAACTGACTATCACACAAAGAAACCCGCCGGTGTATAAGGAGGCAGAAAAATGGAATTTTCAACTGTTTGCGGACTTGAAGTGCATACTGAGCTTGCAACGAAAACCAAAATTTTCTGTTCCTGCTCAACTGAATTCGGCGGCGATCCGAATACCCACGTATGCGAGATTTGCTCGGGTATGCCGGGTACTCTTCCTGTATTGAATGAAAAAGTGCTTGAATTCGCAGTTAGAACAGGTCTTGCCACCAACTGCGAGATCACAATGAATAATAAATTTGACAGAAAGAACTATTTTTATCCTGATCTGCCGAAAGCATATCAGATAAGCCAACTCTATCTGCCTATCTGCCGCAACGGATATATCGAGATAGATGACAGTATTAACGGCGGCAAAAAGAAAGTAAGAATACATGAGATCCATATGGAAGAGGACGCAGGCAAACTTATTCACGATGAGTGGAATGACTGCACGCTTGTAAACTATAACCGCTGCGGTGTTCCGCTTCTTGAAATAGTTTCAGAGCCAGACATTGCTTCTGCAGATGAGGCTGTTCAATATGTTGAAAAACTCAGAGATATTCTTCAGTTCTGCGGAGTGTCAGACTGCAAGATGCAGGAGGGCTCTCTTCGTGCGGACGTAAACGTTTCGGTTATGGAAAAGGGCTCGAATAAGCTCGGCACAAGAACCGAGATGAAGAATATCAACTCTTTCAAGGCAATTCACAATGCCATTGAAACAGAGGCACGCCGTCAGCAGGAAATTATTGAGGACGGCGGTAAAGTAGTTCAGGAAACAAGAAGATGGGATGATTCAAAGGGCGAGTCCTACGCAATGAGAAGCAAGGAAGACGCTCAGGATTATAAATATTTCCCCGATCCGGACCTTCCGCCTGTATGCCTTACTGATGAATATGTGGAGAATATCAGAAAGAATCTTCCCGAACTTCCGGACGCTAAAAAAGCACGCTATATGAATGAACTCGGACTTTCGGAATACGATACATCAATGATATGCTCAAGTGTATATTTTGTTCGCCTGTTTGAGAGAACTGTTGAGATAACAAATAACCCGAAGGACAGCGCAAACTGGATAATGGGTGAGCTTATGAAGATGCTCAACGATACTCAGACTCTTCCAGAAAATATGAGTTTCAGACAGGATTCACTCGGTGAGATAATCAATCTTCTTAATTCAAACAAGATCAGCCGCGATTCAGCCAAAAAAGTGTTTAAGGCTGTGTTTGAAGAAGATGTTATTCCTGCCGATTATGTTAAGGAAAATAATATGGAAATGGTTTCCGATACAGGTGCTATCAGAGCGGTTGTTGAAGAGGTTATCAGCAACAATCAGAAAGCTGTTGATGAGTACAAGGGCGGAAAAGCTCAGTCATTCAATTTCCTTATTGGTCAGTGTATGCGTGCACTCAGAGGTAAAGCTCCGGCTTCAGAGGTTACAAATATCTTAAAAGAGATACTCGGCTGATAATTTTTACCGATTTTACGGTGTCTTTCATCAGAAAGGCACCGTTTTTTACGGATATAGAAAAAAACTATAAACCGCCATTCAAAATAGGTATTTGCTTAAATGTGGGTATGGTGTTAAACTGATTTTGCAGTGAGAAAATGATATGGATAAAAGACTGTAAAGAGTAAAACATCTTTCTACGATTGCCATTCGTTTGTTTTAAGCATATATGATTAATGGGAGGGTTAATGATGACTACATTTGAAAATAAAAAATTTGATGAAGAACGCGCCCTTTACGGCAGTAACGGCGTTATACTTAAAAACTGCGCGTTTGACGGTCCTGCGGATGGGGAAAGTGCGCTTAAGGAATGCAGAAATGTAGAAGTTTACGATACATTCTGCAATCTGCGCTATCCTTTTTGGCATGATGATAACCTTAAAATAGATTCCTGTAATATGACAGAACTCTGCCGTGCGGCGCTATGGTATTCTAATGATATTGAAATCAGTTCAACTAAACTTCACGGCATAAAGGCACTGCGTGAGTGCAGCAATGTAAAAATTGAAAACTGCGATATTATATCACCCGAATTCGGCTGGTCTGTAAAAAATATCAGTATGGAAAACAGCACGGCGCAGTCTGAGTATTTTATGATGCGCAGTGAAAATATTAACTTTAAAAATGTTGATTTCAAAGGCAAATATTCTTTTCAGTATATAAATAACGCAGTTTTTGAAAATTGCACGTTTGATACAAAAGATGCCTTTTGGCACGCACATAATGTAACAGTTAAAAACTGCCTTGTAAAAGGCGAGTATCTTGCCTGGTATTCGGACGGTATCACTTTTATAAACTGCAAGATTGTAGGCACTCAGCCGCTTTGCTACTGCAAAAACCTTAAACTTGTGAACTGCGAGATGGTTGATACTGATTTGTGCTTTGAAAAATCAGAAGTTGACGCTGTTATCACAACACCGGTGGTAAGCATAAAAAATCCTTATTCAGGAAAGATTACTGTTCCGTGCGTAGGTGAAATTATTATTGATGACGAAAAGGCAAAAGCATGTATTGAAGCGGCACAAGGCAAAGAGCATTGCTGCGCCTGATATCTGTCTCTTATACACATCTGACGCTGCCGACGAATAGCCTTGTGTA
>URIN01000234.1 GCA_900547915.1 uncultured Clostridium sp.
TAAATTACGGCAGGTGAAATTATGGGCAGTAATTCAAAAATTGAATATCGCAAGCTGAGTGATTCACTTCAGCTGCGTATAGAGCAGGACAGAAAAAACGGTTTTGTGAACCCAAACCGTTGTAATGACTGGGATGTTATTAGGCGTGATCCGTCAAGGGATAAAGCCAATCTGTGGCGTCCTGCTTTTGTGCGGGATACGGAAAAGATAATTCATCTTCCATACTATAACAGATATGCTGATAAAACCCAGGTGTTTTCGTTTTACAATAATGACGATATAACACGACGTGCACTTCACGTTCAGCTCGTTTCAAGAATTGCAAGAAGCATAGGAGCGGTGCTGGGACTCAATCTTGACTTGATTGAGGCTATTTCACTTGGTCATGATATAGGCCACACCCCGTTCGGTCATGCGGGAGAGAGATTTCTAAGTGTGCTGCTTCAAAAGGAAACGGGCAGATATTTTAATCATAATGTTCACAGCGTGCGTGTGCTTGACCACCTTTTCAGACGTAACATAAGCCTTCAGACGCTGGACGGTATTTTATGCCACAACGGAGAGTTTGAGCAGATGGAATACAGACCACGCTACGGCAAGACTTTTGAAGAGTTTGACAAGAGCGTTGAAGCGTGCTATACAGACGGTAAGAAAGCAATTGAAAAGCTTGTGCCAAATACCCTTGAAGGCTGTGTCGTTAGAATATGTGATATGATAGCTTATCTCGGAAAAGACAGACAGGACGCTTATGTGGCAAAAATAATTCCTCGTGACTATAAGTTTACCACAGAACTCATAGGAGATCAGAATGCTAAGATAATCAATAATCTGACTGTTGACATAATTGAGAACAGTTATGGCAAAGATTTTATTTTGCTCAGTCCGGAAGCGTATGCTGATCTTAAACGTATGAAAGAGGAAAACAACGCGGTAATTTACAGAAACAAAGAGATAAACGATCAATATAATGAAATAATTATGCCTATGTTTGAGGAGCTATATTATAAGCTGCTTTATGATGTTACCAAAAAGGATAAGGATTCTCTTATTTATCGGCATCACGTACGATTTATAAATGATACTCGCAAATATTATGACGCAAGCGATTATTATGATGACGAACCGAATCAGATAGTTGCCGATTATATTGCAAGCATGACTGACGACTATTTCATAGCCTTGCATAAAAAACTGTTCCCCAACAGCAAATACAGAATTACATATAAACCATATTTCAGTGAATAACGTTGTGGAGGATTTAAGTTATGAAAAAAATTATCAAAGCCGTGGCAGCAGCAATGTGCGTTGTAATGATAGCTATGTACGCAACATCGTGTTCATCTCCGCTTGATGAAAAAGTGCAGCCCGTGGAAAAGGAAGATTTTCGCGTTACGGCATATCTTGTCGGCGATCGTTTTCTTAATCCAACGGAGATTGATTATTCACACTTCAGTCAGGTTACAGACTTCATTTTTATGAGCGTTGTAAATTTTGATGAAAACGGAAATATTACAAAAACTGAAAATTTTGATACAGCTTACAATAATATTAAGCCGTATTTGCCTGAGGAAGCTAATTTTTATGTAAATATTCTCGGCCCAAAGAGTACCTTGGAAACGGATGACTGGAACGAGAAAATGGATGATCAGGGCAGACTTCACAATCAGGCGTTTGAAAGCGGCAGACTTCAGGGAGAAATTAAATCTCTGCTTGAGCAATATGATTTTGACGGGGTATATTTTGATTATGAATATCCTGTAAGCCGCTCTAACTGGAAAGTTTTCAATAATTTCATTGTTTCGCTTGACGAATATCTCGGCGATGATTATAAAATAGGAATGGCACTGTCTGATTGGGACCTTAAACAGTCAGACGAAGCTATGGCGGCAACAGATTTCATAGAGATAATGTCATACGATAATTGGGATAAAGACGGCAATCACTCAACTTATGAAAGTGCCAAAAACAGTGTTGAGGCACTGCTGAAAAAGGGATATGACCGCTCTAAACTGTCTCTCGGTCTGCCGTTTTATGCCCGTCCAACCACACAGGATGAATATTGGTATGATTACAAGACTTATTGTGACGGAATAGACGAAAACGGACTTTATACAGATACGGACGATACCGGACTTACATTTTCTTTCAATACATATGACCTTATAAAGCAGAAAACTGAATTTGCAGTTAACAGCGGTCTTGGCGGTGTTATGGTATGGCACTATTCATGCGATGCTCCTGCCGATAACCCGAAGTCACTTTTCAACGCAATTGAGGATGGTATAGATACTGCTTATTCGTCAGTTCAGGAAAATACGGCGCAATAATTTGAACAAGCACCTTCGCATAAAATGCGGAGGTGCTTTTTTGGTAAATTTTTATTTTAAATTACTTTAAACTTATTGTGTATTTGATTGAATAATTATTTTTGTGATGTTATAATGTAAATAAATTATAAGTAAATACACGAACGATTTTTGGAGGATCAGGTGAAAGCGGATACAAATAAAAAAGCGCCCGCCGAAAATGACAATATAGTTATCGGCAGAAACGCTGTTATGGAACTGCTCAAAAGCGGCAGA
Organism: uncultured Clostridium sp.; assembly: GCA_900547915.1. GTDB lineage: Bacteria > Bacillota > Clostridia > Oscillospirales > Acutalibacteraceae > Eubacterium_R. The sequence goes on from URIN01000234.1 coordinate 2,583, forward strand.
CCGGTGGAAAATATTTATGTCTGCCAAGGAGAAAAAGAGGGTAGTATTACAAAGATTATTGCTCAGGCACGCGATAAGGGAATTGTAATAAAAGAGGTAAACAGGAAGAAACTTGATTTTATGTGCGCAGGCGCTAATCATCAGGGCGTGGCGGCATCTGTTCCGGCTCATGAGTATTCAACTGTAGATGATATTCTTGCTTATGCGGAAGAAAAAGGTGAAAACCCGTTTATAATTATATGTGATGAAATAGAAGACAGCCGCAATCTGGGAGCTATTATACGTTCGGCAGAAGCGTGCGGTGTCCATGGAATTATTATTCCGAAACGCAGAAGCGCAGGCCTTAATTTCGCGGTTTCAAAAACATCGTGCGGTGCCGTGGAATATGTAAGGGTGGCGCGCGTTTCAAATCTTGCAACGGTAATAGAACAACTTAAAAA
>URIN01000235.1 GCA_900547915.1 uncultured Clostridium sp.
GGCTCGGAGATGTGTATAAGAGACAGATTGAGGTCAATAATTAAGGAGGTAATTATGGAAAACATTGAATTGATTAAAGAACAGATTTGCGATGTATGTCACAAGATGTGGCAGCTTGGCTGGGTTGCCGCAAATGACGGCAATGTAAGTGCAAAACTTGATGACGGCAGAATAATTGCAACACCGACAGGAATAAGCAAATCATTTATAACGCCCGACAAACTTGTTTTGCTTAACGCTGACGGAGAAATTTTAGAGGCTAACGAGGGATACAGACCGTCTAGCGAAATTAAAATGCATCTTAAATGCTATGAAAAAAGAGACGATGTAAAAAGCGTTATTCATGCGCATCCGCCCGGAGCAACAGGATTTGCCGTAGCTCACAAAGCAATGGACATGTACAATATGATAGAAGATGTAGCTGTAATAGGTTCTGTTCCGTTGACACCTTACGGAACTCCGTCTACACAGGAAGTGCCTGATGCTATTGAACCATACCTTGAAGAACACGATGTTATGCTTCTTGAAAACCACGGTGCTTTAGCCGTAGGCAGTGACATAATAACTGCGTTTTATAGAATGGAAAGCCTTGAACTTTGGGCTAAAATCACAATCAACGCAGTAATTCTCGGCGGAAGTTTCGACATCAGCAGAGACAATATTCAAAAGCTTATTGACCTTCGTGGTTATTACAGAGTTACCGGCAGACACCCCGGATACAAGAAATATAACAAAGACGATAAAATGCTCAACAAAGGAGAATAAGTATGAAAACTGTTCTCGCTTTTGATTTCGGTGCATCAAGTGGCAGAGCGATTAAAGCATTGTATGATGGCGAAAAAATCATTTATGATGAAATACACAGGTTTGAAAATACTCCTGTGGAAATTGAAGGTCATATCCACCACGATACGGATATGATAATGAGAGAAATAAATACTGCCATTGACAAGGCGGGAAAAGTTGATTCTCTTGCGTTTGACACCTGGGGTGTTGATTATGCCCTGCTTGATGAAAATGACGAAATTATTGAAATGCCTTATCATTATCGTGACTGCAGAACTGAAAACGCAGTTGAAAAAGCAGTTAAAATGATGCCTGAAAGCAAACTGTATTCCCTTACGGGCAATCAGATAATGAACATCAACACTTTGTTTCAGTTGTTGTGCGACAAAAATCTGACAAAGGCAAAAACACTGCTTTTTATGCCTGACTTGTTTACATATCTTTTGTGCGGAAATAAGGTTTGCGAAAGAACAATAGCATCAACCTCGCAAATGCTCAATCCTGAAAACGGCGAATGGAGCGAAGATGTACTAAACGCTTTTTCAATAGATAAAAGCATATTTCCGAAGCTTTGCAACAGCGGTACTGTAAGCGGAGAATACAAAGAAATAAAAGTAATCTCAGTAGCAGGTCACGATACACAAAGCGCAGTATCAGCAGTAGTAAATTCAGATGAAAGTACTGCTTTTTTATCCTGTGGCACTTGGTCGCTTATCGGATGTGAAATAGACAGACCTATTTTAAGTGATTTAAGTTTTAAAAATCAGCTTTCTAATGAATTAGGAGCAAACGGCAAAATTAATTTTCTTAAAAATATAAGCGGTTTATGGCTCATTCAAGAGGTTAGGCGTGATTACAAGAAAAAGGGATTAAATTATTCCTACGCAGACTTAGAAAAGTTTGCGCTTGAAAGCCAGCCTTTTAAGTGCTTTATAGACCCTGACTCGCCTTTACTGTTTTCTCACAGTGATTTACCTCAAAAAATCGCGGATTATTGTAAAAAGACAAATCAGAAAGCACCTGAAAATGTGGGAGAAACAGTAAGGTGTATTTATGAGAGCCTTGCGCTAAAATACAGATATTCTCTTGAACAGATACAGGAATGTACAAACAGAAAGTTCAGCAAACTTGCTATTATTGGTGGTGGAACCAAGGATGGTCTGTTATGCCAGATGACTGCTGACTGTCTCAATATTGATGTTACGGCAGGTCCTGTCGAGGCCACTGCTTTGGGCAACATTATTCTTCAGCTTATTGCTTTTGGAGAAATCAAGGATGTTGACGAAGGCAGAAAAATCATTAAAAACACTGAAAAAATAAAATATTTTAAGCCTGCTGAAAGCAAGCAGAATTGGAACGAAGCATATAACAGATTTTTAAAAATTGTGGATAAATTTTAAGGGGGAAATATTATGAATTATCCAAAAATAGGTATTAGACCTGTTATTGACGGAAGATGGGGCGGCGTTAGAGAAAGCCTTGAAAGTCAGACAATGGGAATGGCGCTCAGCGCAAAAGAGTTAATTGAATCAACTCTCTGCTATCCTGACTCAACACCTGTTCAGTGTGTTATCAGTGAAACTACTATCGGCGGCGGAGCAGAGGCAGAAAAATGCCAGGAACAGTTCTCAGGTGAAAATGTAGTTGCCACTCTTACCGTAACACCCTGCTGGTGCTATGGCTCAGAAACCTTTGATATGGATCCTAAAACGATCAAGGCTGTTTGGGGATTTAACGGAACAGAAAGACCGGGCGCAGTTTATCTTGCGGCTGTAATGGCAGCTCACGCACAGAAAGGCTTGCCTGCATTTTCGATTTACGGTCACGATGTTCAGGATATGGATGATACTTCTGTTCCCGAAGATGTTAAAGAGAAAATTCTGCGTTTTGCTAAATGCGCCGTTGCAGTTGGCTGGATGAAAAACAAGTCATACGTTAATCTCGGCGGAGTGGCAATGGGTATTGCCGGAAGTTACTGCGATGCTAATATGTTTCAGAAATATCTCGGAATCCGTGCCGAATGGGTAGATATGACTGAGATCATCAGAAGAATAACTCTTGAAATTTATGATAAGGACGAATACAGTAAGGCTCTCAAATGGGTTAAAGAAAACTGCAAAGAAGGATTTGATTGTAACGCAGGCAAAAATCTGCCTGAGATAATCACAAAATCAAAGGTTGTTCCCGCCGATAAAGACTGGGAATTCATTGTTAAAATGACACTTATTGTAAG
>URIN01000236.1 GCA_900547915.1 uncultured Clostridium sp.
GGAGAAGCGATGGAATAAAAATATATTTTTATTTATACAATATAATTAAAACATCAATCATCAAAAAAGGTCTGTACTTAGTACAGACCTTTTTTGTTTCTTATGCAGTTTTATAAAACTTAATTACTCTTTGTCAGTATCAAAAGGCTGCACTTCAAAAGAATAATTAAGAGGTTTGAAGTAACCAAAACTGATTAAATGTTCTTTTGACGGTATAGGGCCGCAGCTGCCTGAACCTGTTCCGCGCACAAAACCATCAACAGTTAAATAAGTAGTGTCACAATCAGGCAGATCTTCAATATGACGAGCTTTTTTTAGCTGCTCAAGTGTGAAATGATTTGCATTGAAATTAAGATATTTATCCAAAGCAGTTATTTTAAGACCTGCACCTTTACTGTTGGTAATTATTGCGTAACGTACATCGCCTCGGTTTCCTGAATCCTGAGGCTTAATGTATTTGTGCGCCATATTAGTTACTGTGGTTTCATAAATGCCAACCGGTGCATGTTCAATGAAATCGGAATAGTTTTCACCCGGACCTCTTCCGTAGTATTTGATGTTTTCAAATTCTTTTCCAAGTTCGGCGTGAACTCCGAAGCGCGGCAATTGTGCTGTAAGCGGACAGATTTTACGAAGGGATACGCTCATAGTGATCTTTCCGGCATCGTCAAAATAATAATCCACCTCAGCATGGGCAAGAACAAATAAACCTCTTGTAACAAAATCATATGCTGTATTTACAAATTTTACACCATTGCAAGATTTAATGCCGCAGGAAATCAATTTTGGCATTGCATTACCGAGACCGAGAATATTCCAGAATATTACCATATACTGGTCATTATCTAGCCTTCCTCTGTATATATGCGGAATAAATCCTTTTTGCATATCTATCGGATTTTGATTGAGATATTCAACGCCGTCCTTCGTATAGCTTATAAGACCTTTGCTTTTATCAAACAGTGCCTTGCCGCCATTATAAGAAACGGTTATTTGTTTTCCCGATGATGAGATATCGGCAGATTTCAATGATAAATCAAAAGATTTTAGCGCCTCGGTGCTGATTACTGTTTGTTCCGTAGCAATCAGTGCTTTGCTATTCTTATATGTATATGTGAAATTGACAAAAACATCTTTTTGGCTCTGCTTTAAGAAGTTAGAATTTATCTGGAATCTCTTAGTTTTTCCTGGGTCGATAATGCTGTTGATTTTTCCTTTTTCAACATGATTTCCATTTACAGAAATTTCAAAAGAGATCTCAATATCTGAACTGTCCTTAAAATAGCGTGTGTTTCTAATCTCGAAAATATTCTCTTTAATATGCTTTGCTCTAAGAGGACGGTAGCATGCTTTCATTTCAAGTGCACCGCTTGACGGCCTGCGGTCAGGATAGAATAATCCGTCAACGCAGAAATTACCGTCATGTATAGGTTCATTATGGTCGCCGCCGTATGTCCATTTATATTCAGCATTTTTATCATATACGCTGTGGTCAGCCCATTCCCATATACAGCCGCCCATAAACTGATCAGAGGAATAAAACAGCTGCATATACTCTTCAAGTCCGCCGGGGCCGTTTCCCATAGCATGGGCATATTCACACTGGAAAAACGGTTTGTTTTTATATTTGCTTCCCGCTGTGCCTTTAAGAACCTTTCTCATAAGTGAAGGTGTTGCATACATTCTTGAAACAACATCGTATGCCCAGCGTTTGCTTCTTATTGCGCCTTCATAATGCACAGGAATTTGAGGGTTTACTTTCTTTAAGTAGTTGTAACATTCATCCTGGCATTTGTATCCTCCGGACTCGTTACCCAAGCTCCACATTGTAATACACGGATGGTTTTTGTCTCTTCCGTACATTCTTTTTACCCTGTCAAGATAGTGTGAAGCCCATTTAATATCGTTGCTCAATCTGTTTGGGTTGTAGGTAGTATATGGAACTGCGTAAAAACCGTGAGTTTCAATATCGGCTTCGTCAACGGTGTAAAGACCATAGAAATCACACATTGTCAAAAAGACCGGGTCTGGGGGATAATGTGATGTACGAACAGCGTTACAATTGTATTCTTTCATAAGCTGAACGTCCCTCTCCATATCTTCTATAGACATGGCGTATCCCTTTGTCATGTGAGTGTCATGGTGATTAACTCCAAGCAGTTTTACCGGCTTTCCGTTAAACAGAAATACATTTCCTTCAATGCGGATATTTTTAAATCCTATATAAGTCCGTATTGCTTCAACAACATTTTCGTTGTCTTTCAAAATTATATGCACTTCATAAAGAGACGGAGTTTCAGCAGTCCATTCTTTCACTGAAAGTGATTTTATTTCTGTTTCATAAGATTCTTTCAAAACAGCGTTAAACAATCCTTCGGATGATATTTCTATCTTAGTTTTATCTGAAAAACTACCGCTGACACTGATTTTGAGGTTATATGTACCGTCAGAATTGAATTCAGGTCTCAAAAGAAAATCATCGATGTGGCTATCTTCCTGTTCTGTTATATAAACATCACGGAAAATTCCGTTTTCCCTAAACATGTCCTGGCATTCAAGATATGTACCGTTACTCCACTTGTAAACAACGGCTAAAATTTCATTTTTGCCGTTCTGCAACAAGTGTGTTATATCAAATTCTGCAGTATTGTGAGAGCCTTCACTGTAACCAACATATTCTCCGTTAATATATACTGCAAGGGCTCCTGCTACACCTAAAAATGTAAGTATTCTTCGTTTTTGATTGTTATCAGCATCAAAAAATCTTCTGTATATACCTACTGCAACATCAGACGGTATATGAGGCGGCTTTTTTGGGAACGGATACCTTGTATTTATATAGGCAATCTGATCGTAACCTGTTCTCTGCCAAGTACAGGGTACATTAACTTTGTCAAACTTAGTGCTTTCCGTATCAAAACAGGTTGGAACTGTTGAAAGATTTTTATAATATGCAAAGTCCCATTCTCCGCTTAATACTGTTACTCTGTCAGAATTATAA
>URIN01000237.1 GCA_900547915.1 uncultured Clostridium sp.
CACAAGGCTATTCGTCGGCAGCGTCAGATGTGTATAAGAGACAGCATTAACACATATCCCTGCATTTCTGCTTTACTAGCTTATTTCAATTGAAGATTCAAGCTCACCAGATTTAGCATAAAGTTTAAATTCTTCCGTTTTGTCAGCTTTAACTATTACAAGTGCTTTGCCATGGAACGCATTGATTTTGCTTTTATCTGAATATTTACTCTTATCAGTATCCGAGGAATTGCCATTATCAACGCCGATTATTTCAGCATTACCGTCAACACGAAATTCAATGTTCTGATTATACGAATCGTCTACAAGTCCATCGCTGTCCTTTATATCTACATTTATATAGTAAAGACTGTAATCATCTGTTGAATCTTCAAAGTTGTTACTAAACTGGTATTGAGAAAGCGATAATTGATTAGCCTCCCCAGCCTTTTTTAATTCATTTCTTCCGCTTGAATTTTCAAATCGAGTATCAACAGAGCCATTTTGTGTTAATGGTACTGCGTAGATTATATAATCCTTATATTCATTATAAGGTACATTCCATTCGAGAGCCATCTTATAGATTGCATTTTCGTCTGAATTTACGCTATATTCTCTTATTCCAGAACTTGATTTAAGTGTATCGAATGTTTTAGTACCTAAAGAAATATAATTGCTGTCTTCGGCGCTTTTTTTTGCACGAAGCTCTACAGCTTTTGCGTTTGTATAACAAACAACCAATGCATTACCATTGCTGTCCAGCTGATCTTCATTAAGATTCCATGTTGGAAGCAGATGCAAAACGGGCTGTTCATCTGCGCTGCGCCACTGACTTTTATAAAAATAATATATATCCTTTTCAAAACCTGCCGTATCTGTAATCCCAAAATATGAAGAAGTCGGATAGAAACTTGGAGAATTATCGGTAAAAGGAGTAGGTTCTCCAAGGTAATCAAATCCTGTCCACACAAATTCTCCAAGTACATAATCAAGCGAAATATCATACTGCCAGTCAAACATAGCACTGTTTGCCCAGCTTGCTACTTCATTGTCATAAGATGACATCTGGCTGTTTTCGGTAGCCGGAGTATCTGTATTATAATCATTTTTTATAGTGTACGGATGAAAATATTCTCCCCTGCTTCTTAACGCTGAGGATGATTCCGTTGAAAGCATAAAAATATCGGGATAATCTTTATGTGCTTTTTCAAAAGTACCGGCATCAACATAGTTAACACCAGCAACAGAAATATTACTTCCTTCACCGTCATTTGCACTGAAACCGCGAATAACTTTCGCCCATTTATTATCTATACCAGTTCTGAGGTCATCTTCAGCATATATTTTCTTTCTGCCACTGAGTTCATAAGGATCAAGTTCTTCAACATATGACGAAAGTTTACGCGAATTTTTTGCACTGTTTTTGCCCTGAATTTCATTTCCCAGAGACCACATTATTATACACGGCGCATTTCTGTCTCGCTTTACCATTGATTTAACAATAAATTCAGCCCAAGTGCATTTTTCAGAACCTATTAGTTTGAGATTAGTCTTTTTCAGCTTCTTTTTGAAAAGAACAGAAAAATCATATTCGTTTTTCTCCCCTTCCCATGTATCAAACGATTCCTCAATAACAAGAAGCCCCATTTTATTGCAAAGATCAATAAGATCTTCTGATGCCGGATTATGGGAAGTGCGCACAGCATTAGCACCCATCTCTTTCATTATTTCAAGCTGACGCTGAATCGAGTCAGTATAAGCGTTGGCACCTAAAGAGCCCTGATCATGGTGGAGACATACTCCTTTCAATTTTGTTGGAACTCCGTTTAACATAAAGCCCTTTTCACTATCATAATCAAACCATCTGAAGCCAAATTCAGTATTATATGTATCGATAGGTGAACCATCAAGTAAAACAACTGTTTTAACCATATACATATTAGGAGCTTCAGTCGACCATAACATTGGCTTTTCAACTTTAAGGTTCATTATTTTGGAAACATTTTCACCAGAAGCAATATTAAATTTTTCTGTTTCAGCTTCTGTTATCAATCGTCCCTGCATATCGTATATTTCATTTTTTACCGATATGTTCTGTTTTGAAGTTGAATTATTGTTTATTTCGCTTTCGATACGTACAGTTGCATTTTTATTGTATGTAGATGATAAATCAGGTGTTGTAACATAAGTTCCGTTTGTTGCAACATAAATTGGTTCAGTAACATTCAAAAATACTTTTCTGTAGATACCGCTGCCTGAATACCAGCGACTGTTAGGAAGCTGATTTATTACAAGAACCGTAATTTCAACATCCTGCAAAGTTGTAAAATAACTGCTAATATCAATATCGAAAGAATTATATCCATATAAATTTGATGCTACCTCTTCGCCGTTTATAAATACGTACGAACGCATATATACACCGCCAAAAGAGAGAATAACATTCTTGCCTTTAATATCTTTTATATCTTCAGCTTTCAGTGTTTTATTATACCAAGCTACACCTCCAGGAAGAGATGCACTTTCATTTTCAGTATCATATTCTTTTGTAAAATCCTGTTCAATACTCCAGTCATGAGGTAAGTCAACAGTTTTCTTAGTGCTTATCTGTTTAAAATTATCAACAGTATAAGAACTGCCGTCTTTACTTTCCAGAGTTTCCAAATAGAAATTCCAATCCGAATTCATATCTATAACTCGTCTTCCTGATATATTCGCAATTTCAAGCAATCCTTTATCATTTACGCTGTTTAAATTACAGCCTGTGAATATACATGTAAAACTCATTATGACACACAATAAACAAATCCATGCTTTTTTCATATTGAAAGGTCTCCTTTTGTATGATATATTAAGATTATCACAATATCATCATATTTAAAATTAACAATATCACAGAAAGAGTGTAATATATCACAATGAGACAAATCGAATACGACTTTTGGAAATATTCATCAAAAGATACACCTTTAGATCTGTCTCTTATACACATCTGACGCTGCCG
>URIN01000238.1 GCA_900547915.1 uncultured Clostridium sp.
GTCAACATCTATAAATTCAAGACCGTTTAAGTCTGCATATTCTTGACTGTATGAGCCTTTAACTCCCTGGATAGTCAAGGATTTATCTGCCGGCTCGAAGGTACAGCTTGTCAGTTTATCAGATACAACCACAACTGAGTTTTCGGCAACAGGCAGACTTTCTGCTGTTTGAAGTTCAGGTGCGTAAAGATAATTTACTCCGCTTTCATAAAAAGCGTTTTCACCTATGGTTTTAAGGCTTGGAAGATCAAGTTCAGTCAGTCCGTTTGCATAAGCCAAAGCTTCATCATATAATGTTGTAAGTTTTGGTGCATAAAGTGTCTTCAAATTTGTATTTTGACTGTATTTGCCTTGCAATTCACTAAAGGATGAAAAGGCAGTGTTTTCTATGATTTCAAGATTGGGTGCGTATAACGAACTGATAGTCGAGTTGCAAAAAGCATCTTCTCCAATGGTTACTAATGAGGGAAGATTAACATCAGAAAGAGCTGTGCTGAAAAAACCTCTGTAATCAATTTGTTTAACATTAGGAATATTGATTTCGGAAAGACTGTAGCAATTTGAAAATGTTTCTTTAGGAATATTCAAAAGTTTTGGAAAATTTATTTCTTGAAGGCTCGAACAATTTTTGAAGCAAGAAGTTGTAGTCATACTTTCAAGATTAGGGAAACTGATTGTTTTTAGATTAGCACAGTTTTCAAATGTTGAATTGATGTCATTAATAGCCACAACATTTGGCGCATAGAATTCTCTAAGAAAATGGCACTTATAAAAAGCGTTTCCGATTATTTCTGTTGCACTATCAAATCTTGCTTCTTCCAAACGATAACAACTGTTGAATGCAGAGCTTGGTATTGTTTCAAGTGATGGCAAAATTACTTTCCTCAAATATTTATTCTCTGAAAAAGCATCTGTATCAGCATTCTTGAGCTTAGGCAGATTAATTTCTGTCAACTCAGTCATAAGTCCCCCAGCCCCTATGCTTTCAATATTAGGCGCATCCAAATAGACCAGAGGCGTACACAACGCACCTTCTCCTATAGATTTCAGTCCGGGGGCCGTAAAATACCTTACAATAAAGCTGAAAAATGAATAGTCCTCAATCACCTCAACAGTTTCAGGTAAAACTATTCCCAGTAAATGTTCTGATTTATCCCAAGCCTGTTGATTTTCCTCTGCTTCAGCAGGATCAAAATCATCATAAAATGCGTTTTCTGCAACACCTTTAACAGTCACTCCATTTATAGTGTCAGGAACTATTATTTCATTCTTTTCACCTGTATAGCCTGTTATGTATCCTCGTTCATCTATTGAAAAGTTACTTTCTTCAGCATAAAACTCCATTTTATATTCAGCAGAAGATGGGGCGCTTTTTGTTTTATTATCTTCATAAGCAACCGCCCTTATGGATGTTGTTGATGAAATGGTTAGAGGAGAAGTATATAATTTTGAACGCTCTGCAGTAGGATAAGAGCCGTCAGTAGTGTAATATATTTTTGCGCCTTCAGCGGCAGTCAAAGATAACTGAAATTCGTTGTGATATTTTCCTGATGATACGGAAAATGAAGGTGCGGTGCATTCATTATCAATTCCAACAATCTTCTGCATTTGCGGCATTCCGTATCCGTAATACAAATCTTCCGATTCTGCTTTATCGCCTAAGTTGAAACTTGTAAAAGACAACAAGCTGTCGTTAGATATTTCCACTGCACTTAAGTATGGACTGGAATAATTCATTTTGTCTTTTGTAACGCAGGAATCTATTAATACTTGTTTTATGTCTTCTATAGAATAACCCGGATAAACTGATAAAGCTACTGCGCTTGCCGCTGTTATAAACGGTGCAGCATAAGAACACCCGTTTACATATGTCGGTTCATCAAGCGAGGAATTGGTTCCATAAACTTCCACTTGAAACCCAGGAGCTACAAAATCAATTTCTTCTCCGTAATCGGAAAAATAGCAGGGATTGCCTCTATAATCTATCGCACCAATGGTAAATACTTCGTCCATATTAGCAGGATAATAATATGATACATCATCGTTGTCATTTCCGGCAGCAATTACACAGATGACGCCTTTATCATAAGCATTTTTAATTGCTTCCTGTAACAAAGGCATTTCAAAAGGTCCGCCGAGACTTAAGTTAATAATATCCGCTCCGTCTTCAACTGCTTTTTCAACACATGTCGCAACAGCTGTTTCAGTACCAAGCCCATCTCGATTCATTGCCTTGTATCCTATAATATTTATATTTGATGAAGTATTATCAAGAAGAATGCTTGTTATGTTGGAACCGTGGCAAGCACTTGCCTCAGTACTTGAATCTTGCTGAGCTGTACCTTCATTACCTGTATCACTGAGATTTATTCCCGAATCAATAACACGATTAGTGTCTTTAAAACTTTTCAATTTAAAATTTATACCACTATCAATTAAAGCTATATTGACTTCCGTGGTGTTTTTAGATTCAAGATATTGCTTGGCATATTTACTGCCAAGCATATCTGCACCATATGAAAATGTAATATCCGAGCTGTATGAATACCCCTGACTTTCAACTATACCGTCCGTTTCTGCCCATTCGACAAAGCTTAGGGTATTGTAATATTCGAGGGCGCTGGTTGCTTCAGATGCTGTTTCATACTGATAAATATATATATCGTCAGTACCGCTTATCATTTCAGCATTACCGTAAGTATCGGGTTTTATATCAGCCTTTACAATGATACGGCTCTCTGCCGAGGTTTCAATATCCTTGCCTTGGGCAGTTTCTTCCCTATACAGTTCTGAAAGTTCGTCAACAACTGTATCAAGTTCTGCTCCCGTATCAGCAAACACAGGAAAAGCTATGTTTACTGATACAAATATCATTGTCAATGCTATGAAAATACTTATTGTTTTTTTCATGTCAACACCCCTTATTTTAGTTACAAAATAGTTACTTCAATATCTGTCT
>URIN01000239.1 GCA_900547915.1 uncultured Clostridium sp.
CAGTGTATCTCCGCAATCTATTATTATAACATTAATATGGTTTGCGGCTATATTTGCACTGATACTCATAAACGCTTTAAGGCAAATCCATATGACAAACCCGGTTGATCTGCTCAAAAGTGAAAACACGGGTGAAAAACCTCCGAAAGCAAACTGGGTGATCGCTGTTCTCGGAGCGGCAATTCTTGCAGGTGCTTATGCCATTGCAGTTACTGTAAAAAATCCCATGGCGGCAATGCTAATATATTTTGTTGCGGTAGTAATGGTAATTATAGCAACATATATGCTGTTTATTTCAGGCTCTGTTGCCCTTTGCAAAGCACTGCAGAAAAACAAAAAATATTACTACAAAACAAATCATTTCATATCCGTTTCCACTATGGCATACAGAATGAAAAGAAACGGAGCCGGACTTGCATCAATATGTATTCTGTGCACGATGGTGCTTGTTATGGTTTCATGCACAGTTTGCCTTTATGCCGGGCTTGACAGCAGCATGCGCACAAGATATCCCCGAAATATAATTGTTGATATAACAGCTGAAAATAATGCTGATATAGACAGTAACCTTATTAATTCCGTTGACAATGCAGTAAACAGCGCTCTGAAAGAAAACAATGAGGCAGGAAAAGATAAACTAAGTTACAGAATAACCGAATTTTCTGCAAATCAGAACGGGAACAACTTTTCAATCATAAAAAATGATTATTATAGCAGTTCTTCATATAATGTCCTTATTGTTCCCATAGAAGATTACAACAAACTCATGGGGCAAAATGAAACGCTGGGCGAAAACGAAGTGCTTGTATTCACTGCAAAGCTCTCAAACTATAAAGAAAGCACTTTGAACATTGACTCAACAGGAGAACTGAAAATTAAAAAATATGTTGATGATTACATTGGATACGGTCGTGATATGAGTATAACAAACAGCAGTATTTATGTTTTTGTTAACGATTATGACGAATTTGTTAAACAATTTGAAGATATTCTTTCCCCTAACGGCACTCCTGCCGCGTACAGTCATTATATTACAGGCTTTGACCTTGACTGCGATAACAGCAAGCAGATAGCACTTATTGACGCAGTTCACGAAAAGATAAGCACGGGAAACATTTTGCCTCAGACAGCTTCTGTTTCAGCTGACGGCGCCGCATACAGCCGTGATATGTTCTTAGGACTTTACGGCGGACTGTTTTTCCTTGGTATACTTCTGGGTATAGTATTTATTTTTGCAGCTGTACTTATCATGTACTACAAACAGATTTCTGAGGGATATGAGGACAGAGCAAGATTTGATATTATGCAAAAAGTGGGAATGACTGACCGAGAGATAAAGAAAAGCATCAATTCACAAGTGCTCACAGTATTCTTTGCTCCCCTTATTGTGGCAGGAATACACCTTTCGTTCAACTTCCCTCTTATAAACAGAACGATAACCTTGCTGGGCTTCACAAATCCCGCATTGCTCATAGGCACAACACTTACGTGCTTTTTGGTGTTCGCTTTGTTTTATATTGTTGTATACCGTATCACTTCAAGATCGTACTACACAATAATAAGCGGAGGAAAGAAGTAAAAAATGTTTTCCAAAACTCACCCGCTTAAAATTCAGTTGCAAATAGCATAGCTGATTTATGAATTTGCAGCTTAACTATTTTTCAAAGTGAACAGCGAATTTTGATCATCTCTGCACTATAAACGGGAGGTTTTAAAAATAAGCAAAAAGATAATTGGGATAGCTATTGCAGTTTTAGTAATTATAGGACTTGGTTTCATAATATATAATCAAACATTTTCCGGTGAATATATGCCCGCTGATGATGAAATAGCGCTGCATATACAGTTAGAAACGAAAGAAGATATTGGATTGCTGGTTTATGATTATAACGTAAATAACCACCAATACAGCGGCGGTACGTCAAACGCGGATAAATCATTAATAAAGCACGATGATAATATTGTAGTGGTATTGAATAAACAGCAATTAAACAGTTTTTCTGATACTACAGAATTGTCAATGCAGTTTAGAATTATAACGGAATATGTGACCCCCAACTATGAAAACATATATCCGGAAGATATAACCAGATATATAGATCCTATATCATGGGAAGCGCAATTTGGCAAATCCTATTACATTACTGTTTCAGGAGATAAGACAAGCGGTTATACTGCCATATTAAACTAACAAATCTTAAATAAACTTGCGAAATTTAATATCATTATTTAGCCAACCTCCGGAAAAAGCCGTAAATACGAAAAGATTTACGGCTTTTTTGGTCGAGGTGACCTTTGTTTTCCGCTCTTTATCGGAACATTCGCTGAATGTTCCTCCCGAAAATCAGTTTCTTCTGATTTTCGGAAACTCGCCCGCAAGTTCAAATCTTGATAAAAAAACAGGGTATCTGTTGATACCCTGCTTTTTTGGTCGAGGTGACTTTTGTTTTCCGCTCTTTATCGGAACATTCGCTGAATGTTCCTCCCGAAAATCAGTTTCTTCTGATTTTCGGAAACTCGCCCGCAAGTTCAAATCTTGATAAAAAAACAGGGTATCTGTTGATACCCTGCTTTTTTTGGTCGAGGTGACAAGATTTGAACTTGCGGCCCCCACGTCCCGAACGTGGTGCTCTACCAAACTGAGCCACACCTCGTTTTAATTTTTGCACTTGATATTATTACACACTTTTGGGAATTTTGCAATACTTATTTTTTTGAAATTGTAATATTTCTGTTTTTTGACATATCGAACCCGATATGGTAACATAATTTTATAGCTTATTACCAAAGCAGGGGGTAAAAACATGAAAAAAATTATTGCTGCGGCAATGGCTGCACTTATCGCAGTTACAGCGGCTATGCCAGCTTATGCGGCTGACACTGCAGAATTGAATATTTCAGCAGACAGCATTTCTCATGATGTTTCGAGCACGCTTTACGGCGCGTTTATAG
>URIN01000240.1 GCA_900547915.1 uncultured Clostridium sp.
ACACAAGGCTATTCGTCGGCAGCGTCAGATGTGTATAAGAGACAGTTCTAGCACTGTTCTGATGTTTGCGAAACTCAAATCCCGGTTTATGACCCATATCCCAAGCATCTTCAAAGTGAATTTCCTGCCCAGTTAATGGATCGCGAACAATGCCACCGCCTTCTTTTTTAGCTTGATCCCAAACAGCCTCTCGCACACCTTTTCTATATCCAGAAGGCCTAGTATAAGATACTGTTGCAACAGCCTGTTCAGCGGCCTCTTTAGTGAAAGTTTTTGTTTTATTAGGCGTGGTTTTTGAAAGGCTTTTTACGAGATCAGCAACTTTATTTTCGTTTGCAACTTTTAAAAGTTGTCGTTTCTTTTCTACAGCCTTTGCAGCTGCTTGGGCTGCTTCGTATGCACTTTTGGCTTTCTTTGCATATCTTACCGTATCGGCAGCCCTATCTACTGTTCTAATTACTTTTGCGGATTTTGATACGGTTTTTACCGCTTTTGCAACATATTTTACGCCTTTAGCAATTAACTTTATACCCTTTGCAACATATGACCCGGGAACAAACGGGGCTACTACGGATACTATATCCCAAGCCAAAAACAATCCGTTTACAAGATTTGGTTTTTTAATAAAGTCATAGGCACTTAATGCTAAACTAGCAACATCAAACACTGTTTCCCAAGCATGTCCGCTCGGATCTTCATAAGCTACCGGATTGCTGCCGCAATAATTGTAAAGGTTTAAAGTGGAAGTGTTTTGCGTGTTACCGTGATAGGTATCTTCCTGAATAAATCTTCCAATTTCAGGATTGTAGTATCGTGCATTGAGATAATACAGATCTGTCTCTTCGTCCAGATATTTTCCGTTGTACTGATAAGGATTATATATATCCGGCGTGTTTTCCGATTTCTGTATACCGAAAGCATCGTATTGATAAGATGCTTCAATGGGGGTTTCTTCTGATAATAATTTTACTGTATCTCCGTGTACATCAGTTATTGCTACATTTGTAAGATTTCCTTCGGAAGCAACAGCCAGTAAGTCAGAATCAAACACATAGGAATGATATGTTTGTGTTTGTCCATTTTCGACAATTTCGTTTTCAAATGCTATTCTACCATTATTCCAGAATTCCTGCAACTTTTTATCGGGAGTATTCTTTTGCATTCTTCTGTCCGAACCGTCGTAAAGGTATGAATAAGTACAGTTGTTTCTTTGAACAGAAGAAAGTCTATTAAATGAGTCATAAGTATATGATTCATTTTGTTGATTGCTACCTGAAGCATCAGAAAAATATTTCGATAATAGATTACCTGCATTATCATATGTATAGGTATGATGAATACCATCGCTACTATTATCGGAAACCAATTTATTAGCAGAATCATATTGATAAAATGTACTAATTGTATTTCCGTTTTCTTCAGTTGTTTTTGATAAACGGTTATCGCTTTCATCAAAAATGTAGTTATCAACACGATTAGATACAACACCATTATTTTGGGTTTCGCTGTAATGTTCTTCTGTTAGACGATTAAGAGAATCATACAAATATGATGTTTGGATATTAGATTGGATATATAATTTGTTTGAAGCTACTGCTTTTTCGACTCTAGTTTTATTTGTTAAATTCCCGTTTAAACTATATTTATAATTTTCATCAAACAAATATTCTTGACGCTCGTCAGATGATTTATCAACATCTTCGGTAAGATAATTTAAACTAGATATATGAGTGTTTAACCCAGCCTTATTATATGTATAGTTAATCTCTTGCTGAATAGAAGCACCAGAAATTTTTTTGCTCGTTAGTTCACCTGATTTTCCATAACTGTATGAAGCAGAAATTATTTCCTCAGGAGAAGCTATATTGGAATGTGTAAATTTGGATATTTGTTTTAGATTGTTATATTCATAAGTCTCGTGAACAGAAGTCTGCATTTCTCCTGTATCACGGTTTATTGTGGAAAGTTTATAATCTGTTACCCCTGCTCCAGAATATTCGTATTGTGATGTGTAATCCCTGCTATCTTCAATATCATCGCGCGTTTCCGATATAATACGTTTCATCAAGTCGTAACTATAACTTGTTTTGCCAAGCTGGTCCTGAACAGAAGCGAGATTGCCAGTCGAATCGTAAGTATAAATTATACTTTCATTGCCAGCTGTTTTACTTAAGCATCGACCAGCTGAATCATAGCTATAATTAATTGTTGTACCATTGCGCAATGTTTTCTTGTTTAGAAGATTTGAAAATGAATATTCATATGTTTCGCTGTTGCCTAAAGGATCAGTGTATTTTATTTGATTACCGAACGCGTCGTATTCATAGGACACTACAGAATATTCTTTATCGTCATTTGCTTCATAGTTTTCGAAATCAGTAATAGTTAACGGACTTGTTAATCCAGTAAATGATTTGACTAAATTTCCGCTGTTATCGTAGCAATATTGTGCATATCGTGAGTTGGAGGAATCTATAACATCTTCAACCATAGTTACTCTGCCGTTAGTATCGTATGAATAATTGCTTATATTGAATTTTTCCACTTCACCCGGTTTATTGGAGTTTTGCTTAGATTGCACAACATTTCCATGAACATCATATGCAGAAATGGATTTGCTGTAATAATTAGTGCCGTCAATCGTGTCAACCAATGTATCAGTTCTATATAATACTCCTTGCGGTGTGTAGTAGTATAGAATTTCAGAACCGTTGTCATCGCTTTGTTTTATTACTTGATCTAGACTGTTGTAAGAGTAATAAAAAGAATTGTTACTAGCATCTTTTATCTGGATTACGCGACCTAAGTTATCATAGATATAATTTAATGATTCTACAGTATCACCAGATGTAGAAATAAGGCGATTAAAATTATCATAGGTATAGTTACTGTCTCTTATACACATCTGACGCTGCCGACGAATAGCCTTGT
>URIN01000241.1 GCA_900547915.1 uncultured Clostridium sp.
GGCTCGGAGATGTGTATAAGAGACAGCTTATGGACGCTTTTTATTTTTCTTATCTGAAAAAGATATTTTATTTTCTTTTCCTTTTACAAGGCGCTTTATATTCTCCCTATGTGCCACAATTACTATTAAAGTAAATATTAGAGCAATAAGCACAAGAAGCCAATTTTGGTAAAAAGCAAAAATCAATATAGGATACAGAACTGCAATGACTATTGAGCCTAAACTTATCCATTTTGAAACAGCTACTATTATTACAAAAATAACAAAAAGTATAAGAGCTATACGCCAATCCACGATTATAACCATTCCTGTGCAGGCAGCAACGCCTTTTCCGCCCTTGAATTTGAAAAAGACGGGGAAAATATGACCTATAACACAAAACAGCCCTGAAAGCTCTTTGTAGATCATAATCCGTTCTATATCCTCGATATTCTCAGGTATGGCAAAAAGATATTTCATAGGTTCGCCAAGAATGGCAAAAGTAATAATTATTGCCAAGGCAACTTTAAGAATATCGCATATCATGGTTAGCGCCGCAAAGCGTTTGCCATAAGTTCTAAGCATATTCGTGGCACCGGCATTTCCACTGCCTGATTTTCTTATATCTTCCGATGCGAAAATTCTTGAAAAGATTATTGAAAAATTAAGACTGCCGAGCAGATATGATATAACAGCAACAGCAAGGCATTTAATAATCAGAATGGGGTTAATCACTTCTTACCCTCTCCCCTTTCTCGGATTATAAATCTTACAGGAGTGCCATCAAGCCCGAAAACCTCTCTTATCTGGTTTTCAAGATACCTCTGATAAGAGAAATGGAAAAGTTCCGCATTATTCACAAAAAAAACAAATGATGGCGGTCTTGTTGACGCCTGTGTCATATAATAGATTTTCAGCCTTTTGCCCTTATCAGTAGGAGGCTGAACTCTGGCTGTTGCCTCGGCAAGAACTTCGTTCAGTTTTCCTGTTGAAATTCTCATTGAATTCTGTGAATGAACGAAAGCGATGAGCTCAAACAATTTATCAAGCCTCTGACCTGTTTTAGCGGAAATAAACAGAACAGGAGCATAAGACATAAACGAAAAATCAACGCTGAGTTTCTGCTTATACTCTTTCATTGTGTCGGAATCTTTCTCAACAGCGTCCCATTTATTCACAGCAATTATACACGCTTTTCCGGCTTCAAGAGCAATACCTGCTATTTTGGAATCCTGTTCAGTGAAGCCTTCTACTGCGTCTATCATGATAACACACACATTTGCGCGATCAACAGCCGACTTTGCCCTGATTACGCTGAAACGTTCAATAGCATCCGTAACCTTACTCTTTCTGCGTATACCAGCCGTGTCAATAATGTTAAACTTACCATATGAATTCTCAACATAAGTATCAGTGGTGTCTCTTGTTGTTCCTGCAATATCTGATACTATAGTTCTGTTTTCACCGCATATTTTATTAACAAGTGACGATTTACCTACATTAGGTTTACCGATTACGGCAACATTGATTATTTCATCATCCTCATCACTGTTATTATTATCTTCAGGGAGATATTTTATAACTTCATCAAGCAAATCGCCTGTACCATGACCATGAACGGATGAAACAGCGAATGGATCACCAAGTCCCAGATTGTAGAATTCATAAAATTCTGGCGGAACATCACCAACGCTGTCACATTTATTAACACAAAGGACTATTGGTTTTCCGCTTTTCAGCAGCATAGAGGCTACTTCGCTGTCAGCTGCAAGAATGCCAGTTGTAATGTCAGTAACTAAAATTATTACGTCAGCTGTTTCAATAGCAATTTCAGCCTGCGCTCTCATCTGCTTTAAAATTACGTCATCAGAATATGGCTCAATACCGCCTGTATCTATAAGAAGGAACTTATGACCGAGCCACTCACAGTCACCGTAAATACGGTCTCTTGTAACACCCGGAGTATCGTCCACAATAGATATGCGTGAACCTGTTAATTTATTAAAGAGCGTAGATTTGCCGACATTAGGCCTTCCTACGATTGCAACAGTGCCTTTCACGGCAAAACCTCCCTTCAATTCGAAATAAAAAAATTAAAAAGAAAGACGGACATATATAATATGCCCGTCCGAAATGTTCAGAAGTTATGCTTCGTCTTTAACAACAACCTGCTTGCCGTTATAATATCCGCAGCTTGAGCATACCTTATGTGCAACAGTGTATGCGCCGCAGTTTGAGCACTTAACAAGTGTGGGAGCACTCATTTTCCAAACGTTTGAACGTCTCTTGTTCTTTCTTGCGGTAGATGTTCTTCTCTTTGGTACTGCCATCTTTATAGCCTCCTTAATTTATATTCAGTATGATTAATTATTGTTCATCAAGCAACTGCAAAAGAGCCTCCATACGAGGATCAACATCTTTTTTGCAGTCACAATTTCCAAAATTGAGGTTTTTACCGCATTTATAACAAAGTCCCTTACAATCTGGTTTGCAAAGAATTTTTGACGGTAAAAAGAGCTGAATCTCTTCAGTAATAAAATCATTAAGATCAAGAATTCCGTTAGGCACAACAACATATTCGTCATAATCGGCGTCAGCGTCATTGGCAAGTTTCGGAACAAGGATCTTTTTTACCGGGAAGCTCATATCTTTAATAACTTCTTCGGCACATCTGTCACAAAAACCGTAAAATTTAAAGGACACTTCGGTATCAAGAAAAACAACATCTGCCTTTTCATAAACCGAGCCTTTAACTTTTGCGCCATCCTTAATCGGATTATAAGTACTGTAGACCAGATCCTCTAAATTCAGCGTGTAGTTAATTTTAATGGGCTTTGAATCTCCGTTAAAAAGATTTGAAACATCAATTTTCATAAAGCCACACCTCGTCTGCACTTTTAGTCTGTCTCTTATACACATCTCCGAGCCCACGAGACGGACTCCTATCTCG
>URIN01000242.1 GCA_900547915.1 uncultured Clostridium sp.
ATGATATACAAAGAGATAAATCAATAATTTCATTAATGTGTTGAGGTTCAATGGTTCAAATCCATACACAAAATTGCAAGAGGCTTCGAAGAATCCATCAGCCGAGGGTATTTATTCCCGAACGCCGAGGTTCTGCCTGCTTTGCAGGCAGGTTCTTATACCTCTGCCACAGACTTGGAAGCTTCGGTTTTCAAGCCGTTTTTTAGTCCTAAATCTGTCTGTTGTTTAAATATGTAATACATTTCAGAGATGCCCACGAGACCAGTAAAAACACAAGAAAAATACAAGGAATGATTATTCACTCCTTGCATTTTTTATGTTATGCGGTTGTTGTTAATTTTTGTTTTTATCCATTTGATTAACTATGGTTCAGTTACAGAAATCCTTAAAGTAAGAACTAAAACACTTGCTGCTTGATTAATAAACCTACTCTAAATTAAAGAAATAGTTCACATTCTTTTCGATCTGAACAAACTTTCTTTAACATAAGACCAGCAGCAGATAACATAACAGGACTTACTTTTCGCGCGGAATGAGGGCATACAGAAACGCAGCGCATACAAGATATGCAGGTATTGCTATTTACCTTTTTTGGATTAATATAGTCAATAGCTTGAACAGGGCACTCAGTTGCACATACACCGCATTTTATACAATCCTTGGTTGGCTTTGGAACCATTCCAGCTCCTCCAGCTTTTTTGTAAGGTCGATTACCCGGAATAGCAGGCTCATTAGTATCACCATTGATGATTTTTATCTGGATTTTCTTAGCAAATTCAGATAAACGCTTAAAATCATCAGAATCCGGCCTTCCTGCTGCATATTGGCGGACTATAGAATGTTCTGCAATTGCAGTAATAGCAGCAATTACTTGAAAGTTCGATTGCTTAGTTATATCCTGTAACTCAACCAATGTATCTTCGTAAGCTCTGTTTCCATAAACACAAATCAAAACTGCACAAGCTCCGTTTCCGTTAATCATATTTAATCTTTCTGATGCAACTGACGGTACTCGTCCTCCATAAGAGGGAACTGCAATTACAGCAAGATCCTCCTGCGTGAGTTCGACGCTGTGATAGTCGGTTTTACTGTTAGTCATATCTACTTGTACGACCTCACCGTCTAATGCATTCGTTAAAATTTCAGATATCTTTTTTGTTCCGCCAGTTGGACTGAATGCAATTTGATAAATTTTCATAATAAAATCTTCCTCCTTGTTTACTTAGTCAGCACATCAAGAAATGTTGAAGTACTCTCAACAGCACTATATATTGCCTGCTTTTTTATCTCACATGTGATTTAATCAATAATTCATTTCTTGTTACCACCGTTACATTTGAATTATTACTTTGCCGTTGATTGGACCTTGTGCTACAAGTTTCAATGCATCACTAGCCTGTTCAAGGCTGAATAAATGCGGATCTACTGCTGGTACAATATTATTTTTTTCCACGATCTCTGTGATCTTTTTTAATTGTTCACCGTCAGAGCGCACAAATATAAAACGATATTCCTTACCCTGCTTTTTAGCTGCTTTATCAAATTTGTTTCCAGCAAGTGTAAACAATATTTTTTTGAATCCTGAAAATTGATTTTTTTCAGCAAATATTTTGTTGGGACCTGTTCGCAAACTTAGCAGTCGACCGCCTTTTTTTAGAACAGATAATTCATGTTCAAACTCTCCTGCGCCTAAGGTGTCAATTACATAGTCAATCTCGGATAATATTTTCCAATAATTTTCTTTTTTGTAGTCAATGTACTGATCTGCTCCCATAGAAAGAAATTGCTCCCGTGCACGCTCATTACCTGTTACAATTACATTAAGTCCCAGTTCCTTTGCAATTGGAACAGCCAACTGACCAAAACTTCCTGAACCACCCGGAATCAGCAATGTTTTTCCTGCCTTTGCCTCTAACTCTTCTGTGATTCCTTGATAAGCCGTCAAACCAGTCAATGGAATTGCAGCTGCAACAGTAAATTCGTACCCTTCAGGCATTTTAGCTATTTCACGATAATCAACTGCAACATATTCTGCGAAAGCACCGATTTTTTTCAATGGAAGGCGAGTATAAACTCGATCGCCCTTTTGAAAGTTTTTAACATCTCTACCTACTTTTTCTACAATGCCGGAACATTCATTTCCAAGTGTAAGCGGCATTGGATAATCCTGAATCAATTTTACACTTCCTGTCAAAATCAGCAGTTCTAAAGGATTAACCGCAGCTGCTTTAACTTTAATCAATACCTCTGAATCTAAAATTTCCGGTACTTGGATATCGGATAATACACAATTTATATCTTTGGAATACTTTTTGATTTGTATTGCTTTCATTAAATAACCTCATTTTCGCTAATGTTTACTTGTTTTTTTCTATTGGTTGAAATTGATACTTGCATTTTGTTATTAATTATATTAAAATAGTTGTAACTCGAACAATTACAACAAGGTCAGTTTAGCACAAGAAAGATGTAATGTCAAGAGTTACATTGAAGCTTTAAGAGGAATGAAATTATGCAAATCAGTATGAAATGTTCCATTGCAGTACATTGTTTAATTTTTATTTACGAGGCAAAAGGAATTACAAAAGTTACAAGTTCACTTCTTTCACAAAGTACAGGATGTAATCCCGTTGTAATTCGTAATATAATCAGCTCTCTAAAAAAAGCCGGAATTATTACCGTAGCACGGGGAACTGGAGGAGCTGAATTATGTAAAGATCCTTCAGAAATCAATCTTTATATGATTTATAGCTCTTTGGAACCATCAGGGTTATCCTCTTTGATTGGTATTCATCAATGCCAAGGCAGAGCTTGCCCAGTTGCAAAGAATATTCGTTATGTATTAAATAAACCGTATCTGTCTCTTATACACATCTCCGAGCCCACGAGACGGACTCC
>URIN01000243.1 GCA_900547915.1 uncultured Clostridium sp.
AGCGTCAGATGTGTATAAGAGACAGTTATAACGTTATGTTAAGCGGAGAATTATATGGATCTTTTAAAGCGAAAAATCAAGGAAGAAGGAGAGGTTTACGAGGGTAATATCCTTAAAGTTGACTGCTTCCTCAATCATCAGATAGATATTCCTTTTCTTCGTGAGGTAGGCAAAGAATTTCATCGCCTTTTTAAAGATGATAAAGTCAATAAAATCCTCACAATAGAAGCATCGGGTATTGCTATCGGCTCAATGGTGGCTCAGGAGTTTCAGTGCCCTCTTGTTTTCGCCAAGAAAAACAAAACTAAAAATATCGCGGGCGATGTTTATGAAACTCCCGTTTCTTCTTTTACACACGGAACTACTTATAATGTTATGGTTTCAAAACGTTTTCTCGGTGAAGGAGACAGAGTTCTTATAGTAGATGATTTTCTTGCAATAGGAAACGCTATGAGGGGGCTTATCAAATTAGTAAATGACAGCGGCGCTCATCTTGTGGGTTGCGGCGCAGTTATTGAAAAGGGCTATCAGCACGGGGGAGACGAGATCCGCGAAAGCGGCGTGCGTGTTGAAAGTCTTGCTGTTATAGAGAGTATGAACAGCGAAACAGGCGATATCGTATTTCGCAATTGATTTGGTTATCAGGCTTACGCCTTTTAATATTAAAACTTTTTCGGAGGTAGAAAGAAATGAAACTTGCAAAGAAGATTGCCGCAATTTTGCTTGCAGTTGTTCTTGTTTTCTCTTTCGCAGCTTGTGCTGCTGATGAGAAAGAGGATAAAAGCATCAAGATCGGCGTAATCGAAATCGGTGATGACACCGAAACTTACACAAAAGCACATGCAGACGGCATCAGAGCTGCTGCAGAAAAGCTCGGAATCCCCAGCGAAAACATCAGCTGGAAAGAGAAAGTTCCGGAGTCAGAAGAGTGCTACACCGCTGCTGAGGAGCTCGTAGCTTCCGGCTGTAATCTTATCATCTCAAACAGCTACGGCCATCAGGATTTCATAGCTGAGGCTGCAGAGGCTTATCCCGATGTAACATTCGTTGCTATGACCGGCGACTATGCTGCTATTTCGGGTCTGTCAAATTTCTACAACGCTTTCACAAACATCTATCAGGCTAGATACGTTTCAGGTGTTGTAGCAGGTATGAAGATTAAAGAATTGCTTGATACAAACGCTCTCAGCGATAATAATTTTGATGAAAACGGCAATGTTAAGGTCGGCTATGTAGGTGCTTTTCCCTATGCAGAGGTTGTTTCCGGCTATACCGCTTTCTACCTCGGAATTAAATCCGTAGTTGAAAATGTTGTTATGGATGTTCAGTACACCAATTCTTGGTTTGACCTTGAGGGTGAGGCTGCTGCCGCTGAAACTCTTATGGCTCGCGGCTGCGTAATCATCGGTCAGCATGCAGACTCAACAGGTGCTCCTACCGCTGTTCAGGATGCTCATAACGAAGGCACCGTTGCTTACAGCGTTGGTTACAATGTTGATATGACGGATGTTGCTCCTGATGTTGCACTTACATCTTCAACAAACAACTGGGAAGTATATTATGAAGAGCTCTTCTCAAACGTTATGAACGGCACAGAGATCACTCAGGATTGGGCAAAGGGCTATGAGGCAGATGCGGTAGGCATCACTCCGCTCGGTTCTGCATGCGCTGAGGGTACTCAGGAAGCTGTAGATGCTGCTATCGAAGGCATCAAGAACGGCACTCTTCAGGTATTCGATACTTCTAAATTTACCGTTGACGGCGCTCCTGTAACTGAGGCTCCTGTAGATCTTTCATATTATGATTTCTCTACAGGCACAGCTACCGTTGTATATCAGGGTGCAACAGAGAATGCTATTGTTACAGCTAACAATGTAACTTACTTTGAGGAGTCTGTTCTCAGAGCCGCTCCTTACTTCCAGCTCAGAATAGACGGTATCACAGAACTTAACGCAAACGAGTAATTTACAAAAAAATTCATTAAAGGGAAGCTTTCCGGCTTCCCTTTAATTTGGTTTTATAAAGATGGTGAAAAGGAGCGATATTTTGGAACAGATTGCCGTTCAGCTTAAAAATCTCACAAAAACTTTCGGCAGCGTTGTTGCAAATAAGGATGTTACTCTTGATATCCGCCGCGGAGAGATACTTTCACTGCTCGGCGAAAACGGTAGCGGAAAAACAACGCTTATGAATATGCTCTCAGGTATTTATCTTCCTGATGAGGGCAGGATTTTTGTGGATTCAAAAGAAGTGTCAATACGTTCTCCCAAAGATGCGTATGACCTTGGAATCGGTATGATTCACCAGCATTTCAAGCTTGTTGATGTTTTTAACGCAACTGAAAATGTTGCACTCGGGCTTGATAAAAAAGAAAAATATAACAAAAAGGCAATTTCTTCAAAAATAAAAGAAATATGCGATAAATACGGATTTGAAATAGATACTAATCAAAAAGTCTATACAATGTCCGTTTCTCAGAAGCAGACTCTTGAAATCGTTAAAGCGCTTTACCGCGGTGCAGATATTCTTGTTTTGGATGAACCTACCGCCGTTTTAACACCGCAGGAAACGCAAAAACTTTTCAAAGTTATCAAGAGCATGAGAGATGACGGCAAATCCGTAGTAATAATAACTCATAAATTAAACGAAGTTCTTGAGATTTCTGATCGTGTAGCTATACTCAGAAAAGGAGAGTATGTCGGCACTGTTGAAACTAAAGACGCAAATGAGGAGCTTCTTACCGAAATGATGGTCGGTAAGAAAGTTGAGCTTAATATTAAACGTGATGATCCGGTTAATCCTCAGAAAAGGCTTGAAGTTAAAAATCTCTCTGTTAAAAACAGCGATGGCGTTCTTGTGCTTGACAATGTTTCATTTACCGCAAACA
>URIN01000244.1 GCA_900547915.1 uncultured Clostridium sp.
GAAGAAAATAACAAAAAAGGCAAAAAAGGCAAAAAAGAAAAGAAAAAGAAAACCAAATTCGGTGAGGCTGTTGACTTTTTACTGCCTATAGTAATCGCCGTTATAGTTGCGCTGCTGCTTAAATACTTTGTGTTTGCTAACGCGGTTGTGCCTACGGGTTCAATGAAAAACACGATAAACGAGCACGACAGAATTATAGCAAGCAGAATTGCTTATATAAACGATACACCACAGAGATATGACATAATACTTTTCTATTATCCGGATGACGAATCTCAGATATTCGTTAAAAGGGTTATTGGCCTTCCGGGAGAGACTGTTACTGTTGTTGACGGCACAGCGTTTATAACTGATAAGGACGGAAACACATACCAAACCGACCAGAGCTTTGTAACTAACGGTGAACCCATAGGCAATTATGGTCCATACTACATTCCGGAAAAGGGTGAAGTCATTACAACTGACGGCATTTACTGCTACGCCGAAAACGGAATGACAGTGGGATATTCACAATTCCTAGACAAATACTGCAAAGTAAGCGAAAGCGGTGAATACACTGTTGCAGAAAATCTTTACTTCTGCATGGGTGACAACAGAAACGAATCCCATGATTCTCGCTTCTGGGAAAACACTTATGTATCTGAAAACAAGATATTGGGAGAAGCTAAATTCAAATACTATCCCGAATTTAAAGTACTTAAGTGAATAAGTGACTGAATGTTAACTATATTTCTTTAATCCAGTCACAACGAACAACAACAAACGGCGCTGATTCAAAAGCTGAATCAGCGCCGTCTTTTTATATTTTTTTATTCAATTATTCTTCCTCTGTATTTTCGTTTTCAAATTTTGCTCTCATCTCAATAACTTTTTCGTGAACTTCCTGCTTACGTTTACCCGTCAGTTTATAGAAGAAGAACGGAACACCTGCAAGGAACATCATTATACCGTGGAATACTGTGTAGAAAAACAGCAAAAGTATCTTTGTCTTAATACTCTGCACAGGTTCGGGGATGGCATCTGTAGGCTGGATATAACCAATTATTGAGTTCTGACCATAAAGTATCATAGGAGCAAGCGCTGTGGCAATAGTGCCGCTGACCATTGTAAAGATATTAATTACAAAAGGCAGAGTAGCATCAAGCCTCTTACCTGTTTTAACTTCAATATCCTCAATAACATCCGCCTGGAACATACTGGGCAGAAGATTTGAAGCGCCGAACTGAAGACCGATAAGGAACAGGAAGATTATAAACACTACCTGAAGTGCTGGGCTTGGATTATTGAAATATACATAACCGACACCGAAGGCAGCTGAATTTATGATAATTGAGTAAATTCCGCTTGCTATGTAAAGAACCTTTGAGTTTAACTTCTTGAGCAGGAAGTTTATTACGAGCATTCCTACCGCTGTACCGATGCCGGTAGGCAATCCAAACCACAGATATTTGCTTGTGCTGCCAAGAAGCGCTGCCGCAAGGAATACGCCCATATAAGTAGCAATCTGTCTGAAATTTTTAAGAAATTCAGAAATAAGGATTACCCACGCATATTTATTTACAAGCACATCTTTTATTCCGATAAGCGGATTTTTCTTTTCCTGATTATAGGCTACACGCTCCCTTATGGACTTTGTGCCTACGAGCATAAGTATAGTTCCTATAACACCGCATAAAGCCGCTCCTATAATATACTGCGTGCCTTCGTCTTTCCAGATAAGTCCGATAACAAGAACTATTACGAGCGGAGCAGAGTTGCCAACAGCAGAGCAGATACTTCTGAACGAAAGCACAGTATCTCTTTCGTTGAGGTTTGGCGTCATAACATTTGCTACTTTATTGATAGAATCGCCGAAATTTGTAACCACTGCCCATAAAACAGCAATAGTAGTTACATAAATAAGTAACAAAGCACCAGAAAGCTGAGGAGGTGCCCAGAAACTGAGAACAAGCAAAACACCGCATGGTATTGCAACTGCCATAATAAGCGGGCGGAATTTACCTCTCTTCCCTGCCCGTCTTCCGTCTATATACATTGTTATAAAGAAATTGAGAATAAAAGGTATAACACTGACAAGCGTGTTGAAGAGCGATACCTGGCTGTCACTAAGCCTTAATACATTTACAAGATAAGCACTTCTGTATGAGCCTATCATACCCGTCATATTTGTGTAAAAGAAAACGGCAAAAAGATACAGCACGAATTCTTTAACATTAACATATTTTTTATCCTGCGTTGACGGAGGCGCCATAACATTTTCCATAAATTTTTACCCCTTAAATTATTTATAAAGCACAGCTTCGTAATCCATCTGCTTTTCGTCCCCTATCATAGAAAGAACAAAGCCTTTGATATCCGAAAGAAGAGGCTCTTTTTCTCCCAGTTTTTTCTGAACTATTTTGAGCACGGGGGAAAGCCTGTCAAACAGCTTGGAAACCGCGTCATACATGGGCGTACCTTTTACATACGGTTCATTGCCCACAAAAATATTACGAACAAGTTCCACTGCTGTATCCCTTAAGAGTCTGTTCTGGATAGACTTATCAACTTTAAAGAAAAACAGCCTGCCAACACCTCCAAGAGTGAGTTTCTGAAGTATTTTGCCCGCAACAGTAACGGGAATTTTCAGCTTTTTATTCTTTTCAGGTCCGCCGAAAAGCCTTGTGAAGAATGCAAAATCGTTCGCCATGGCATTAACTATGTCAAGTATCATTCTGTCAAAACGCCACTGAAAATACTCTGCCGCGGTTCTGCCGCCCTTATCCCATTCAAAATCATTTATGGTATACGATTTAACTGTTATCTTTTCATCGTCTATAACTACTCGCCTGTAAGCACACGGACAGCCTACAAAACACCCTGTCTGAATATCAGTAATGGTA
>URIN01000245.1 GCA_900547915.1 uncultured Clostridium sp.
GCTTCAAAGCAGTAGGATATCCGGAGGATGTTGGCGAGTTTTATATGCTTGATCAGTATGATGCCTATCTCTGGACTGCTCACGGAAGATTCCCCACAAACACTCCCGGTTGGTGGGGCGGTTCTCATCCGTTCAATATTCTTGATTGGTCAATAGTTCACAACGGAGAGATCTCTTCATACGATGCCAACAGACGCTATATAGAGCAGTTCGGTTATGTCTGCACCATGCAAACAGATACTGAGGTAATTACATATCTGTTTGACCACCTTATCCGTCATCACGGACTTCCGATTGAGGTTGCGGCAGATGTTCTCACCGCTCCCGAGTGGGATGAGATAGACAGAATGGAACCTGAAAGGAAAGAGTATTTTACAACGCTTCGCTCGATTTACAGCGCTGCGCTTGTAAACGGTCCGTTTTCCGTTATACTCGGCTCAAACAAGGGACTTCTTGCTATTAACGATCGTCTTAAACTTCGTTCGCTGACGGCGGCAACAAAGGGTTCAAGAGCATATTTCGCATCTGAGGAATCTGCAATCAGAATAGTATGCCCGGATCCCGAAAAGGTGTGGTCAGTAAGCGGCGCGGAGCCTGTTTTCGTTCCGCTTGAACTTGATGAAAAGGAGGGCGGCGCAAAATGATAAATTATATCCCCAGAAGATTTACGATTGTAAGGGATAGAGACCTTTGCATCAACTGCGGTTGCTGTGTAAGGCAGTGCGCAAATGAGTGCCATTTCTATTCACCAAAAGACGGAGAAACAGTTGTTTCAAAATCAGACGCGTGTGTTGCATGCCACAGGTGTGTAGACCTTTGCCCTACCGGCGCTCTCAGAATAGAAAAGTATGTTTGTGATTACAGGGATAACGCAAACTGGACACCGGAGTATCAGCAGGAAGTATGCCGCCAGGCAAACACGGGCTCAACATTGCTTTCTGCAATGGGCAATCCTAAGCCGTTCCCGATTTACTGGGATAAGATACTGCTCAACGCTTCTCAGGTTACAAACCCGTCCATAGATCCGCTTAGAGAGCCTATGGAGATACGCACTATCCTTGGCAGAAAACCTGATAAAATGGTGGTTGAGAAAAAGGGCAAATCATTAACGAAGATGCCACCCCAGGTTGTTCTTGAAACACCTATTATGTTTTCGGCAATGTCTTTCGGCTCTATCAGCCTTAATGCTCAGAAATCACTTGCTATGGCGGCAAAAGAGCTCGGCACCGTGTTCAACACCGGTGAGGGCGGCCTTCACAGTGAACTCCACGATTACGGAAAGTATGCCGGCGTTCAGGTGGCTTCAGGACGTTTCGGTGTTTATAAGGATTATCTTCTCAATTCAAAATTCATAGAAATAAAAATCGGTCAGGGTGCAAAACCAGGTATCGGCGGCCATCTTCCCGGCGAAAAGGTAAACGTAGAAGTTTCAAATGCCAGAATGATCCCCGTTGGCTCGGATGCTATTTCACCCGCACCGCACCACGATATTTATTCAATTGAAGACCTGCGCCAGCTTATCTGGTCTTTAAAGCAGGCAACAAACGGCGAAAAGCCCGTTTCAGTTAAAATTGCTGCTGTTCACAATATTGCCGCTATTGCTTCGGGCGTTGCCAGAGCTGGTGCTGATATTGTTGTCATTGACGGCTTCAGAGGCGGCACAGGTGCCGCCCCCACAAGAATCAGGGATAATGTCGGCATTCCGATAGAACTTGCTCTTGCGGCTGCTGACCAGAGACTGCGTGACGAGGGTATACGTTCAAATGTTTCCCTTGTTGCGGCAGGTTCATTCCGCTGCTCGGCTGATATTGTAAAGGCAATAGCTCTCGGCGCGGATGCGTGCTATATTGCTTCTGCCGCTCTTATTGCTATGGGCTGCCATATGTGCCAGACCTGCAATACCGGTAAATGTAACTGGGGTATTGCAACTCAGCGCCCGGATCTTACAAGAAGACTCAATCCTGAGATCGCGTCAAAGCGTGTAATCAACCTTGTAAATGCTTGGAACCACGAGATCAAGGAGATAATGGGCGGAATGGGTATTAACTCCGTTGATTCACTGCGCGGAAACAGACTTATGCTCAGAGGCCTCGGCTTAAATGAAAAAGAGCTTGAAATACTCGGTATAAAGCACGCCGGAGAATAAGGAGGAGTTACAGTTGAAAAAAGTTTTTGCTCGTGAAAACCTTTGCGTTAACTGCCGCCTTTGCGAGGTTTACTGCAAAACGGCTCACAGTAAATCAAAGGATATAGTAACGGCGTTCAAAGAGGAAAATCCCACTCCCGTTGCAAGAATTTCTGTTTACGGGGGCAAAGAGGCTTCTGTTGCCGTTAACTGCCGCCACTGTGATGACCCTGCCTGCGTTAAGGCTTGCATCACCGGCGCTATGCATAAGGACAAGAAAACAGGTATTGTATCGGTTGATGAAAATAAATGTATAGGTTGTATGACCTGCCTTGCAGTATGCCCGATAGGCTGTATTAAGCCGGGCAATATAGCATTTAAGTGCGATCTGTGCGGCGGCGAAGAACCTGCTTGTGTTAAAAATTGCCCCAACCGTGCTCTTGTTTGGGTAGAAACGGGAGGTGAGCAGTGATGAGATATGTTATCATAGGCGCTTCAGCAGCCGGACTTGCCGCTGCTCAGCAGATCAGGGCAACCGATAACAGCGGAGAGATCACGGTGCTCACAAGGGAAGATTATCTGCCTTACAGCCGCCCATCAATAAGCTATCTGCTTAAGGGAACCGTTGAGGAAAAGAAAATGTTCCTTAAAAAGCCGCAGTTTTATGTTGAAAATAATATAAATATAATTACAGGTGCAGAAGTCACCAAGATAGACAGGGAAAAGAAAGTCGTTAAGGCAGGCAGAAAAGAAT
>URIN01000246.1 GCA_900547915.1 uncultured Clostridium sp.
AATATATTATTATTAAATAGCATAGGCTATACTCACCATAATAAAAAGCAAAGGATTTTTATGAAAAATACAGATTTTGATTTCGACATTTTTGAAGCAGAAAAGCACCGTCCGCAGCCAAATAAAGAAGATAATGAAAGCAGCCTGAATAATTACAGCAATGATGATATAATCAGCAGTAAAGAAGGCAATTCCAACAAAAGAAGCAGATCTAAAAAGAAACCCATTATAATTGCGTCAATATCAATTGTGGTACTTATAATTTTAGCGGCTATAATTGTGCTTGCTTATCCGCTTTTATCCTCAAAACACAACCCTGATAAATATATCGAGACTTATATAGAATGTTTATCCGAAAAAGACTGGGATAAAGCTTATGACTTTATGCCCGCTACAGACTCTCCGTATATTACAAAAGAGAATTTTAAAAAATTCATAGAGGCAAATTCAGTGGACACGCTTCTTTCAGGGGCATCCACAATGAGCTTTGTAATCGAACAGGAAAGAACTGAGGACAATAAAATATACTACAGTATAGATTATATTGATTCTGAAGGAAACTGGAAAACAGCACACGCAAGAATAAAAATGGTTAAAGACGGATTCTGGAAATATGATGAATACCGTGTTATACCCAGCAGAAAACTTATATGCAATGCAGATGTATATGTACCTGCAGGCGCAAAGTTATTTGTTGACTCCATTGAAGTTCAGAACCCTGAAAGCACCACGATGACAGATTCGAAAACAGGAAATGAAATTCCCGTTTCAGTTTTTACCACTGATTATATGTTCAGCGGTGAGCACGAAATAAAAGTGCAGTGTGACGGTTTCAATGATTACATTAAGAAAGAAAAGATAAACACCGATAACTATATTTTTTATATTCCTCTTACAATGAGCCAAGATCAATATGGCAAACTATATAGCAGAGCACAGGATGATATAAAGGCTGTTTATAACTATGCCTGCGGCGGTGAGAGCGGAATAGACAGTTCAGAACTTTCTGTTGCATTTGCCAAAGATTCTGTCAATAGTCTTTATGACGAAATAAAAAAATCCGTTTACGCCGATAACCAGTATATTGATATTTCAGAATTTGCAATATCAGAAGCCAAATTAAAATCACAGTTTGGTGACATTGCAGTAACATGCAGCAGCAGTGCTGAATGTTATATAAATTTTGAATTTGATTATACTTACAAAATCACTAACAATTTTGACTCAACTTCCGAACAGAGATCAGATACAGGATATGCCTCTGTAAAATATATATATGAAAACTCCAAATGGGTTATAGACGATATAGCCGTTAGAGCAATCTTCTGACACGGCAGGAGGTAACAATAATGAAAAACATGAGTAAAAAAGCACGCATACGCACAGCGATTATTATATGCGCAGCATTAATCGTGTGCGTGGCGGCATCAATTATTGCCGTCAATGCACAACTAAATGATTTTAACAGAATACAAAGTGAAAATTCAAATTATGAAACAGCTTTGATGAATGACAATGAAAGCGTTAAGCAACTTCCGTTTGCAGTATCCGCCTCAACAGGCAAAGCAAAAAAAAGTCAGAAAATAAAAATTCTTGCCGAGAAAAACGGCTGGCTTAAAATAATGTATAACCTGGACGACAGTTTGAAAATTGGATTTATTAAAAGCAACGCAGTTTATGAAAGGCAGAATAATCAGGTACCTGCTGAAACTATTGATCTGAGCACTAGTCAGATAACCGCCAAAGTTGGTGAAACCGTTAAAATTGACGCTAAGATTTTTCCGCGCTCATCTACAGAAAAAATAATCTGGAGCACCAGCGATGAAAATGTTGCAAAGGCACAGGACTCAGGTATAACAATTACCGGAACTGGTAATGCGGTGATAACAGCAAAAACTTCAAAAACCAGCCGTACTGTAACGGTCACAGCTATTGAAAGCAATCCGGATTTTTCATTTTCAGAAAAAAGCTATACTTTAAACCTAAATGAAAAACTAAATCTAAAAAAATTGCTCAAGGCTGCCAAAGGTGAAATAAAATGGGAGTCAAGTGATTCTCAGGTAATCTCAGTTGATGACGGAATTATTAAAGCGCTTAAATGCGGCGCAGTTGTAATAACCGCAAGCACAGACGGCGCAACTACAAGTTGCAGAGTTTATATCAAAAATGCCAACAAGCATGCCGATAAACCTCTTGGACTTCAAAACGCCTACGGAAATGTTTTTAACTATCACCCTTCCGTATACTATTTTGAAAACGGATTTAACGGCTACAAATACTGGTGTGCATACACACCTTATGAAAACAATAACGATTACTGGGAAAACCCTCACATTCAGGTAAGCAACGACCTTAAGAACTGGACTGTTCCAAAAGGCTTCAACAACCCGCTTGAGCCTGTTCCCTCTAATTATGAACGCGGCCAAGTATATAACTCGGACACAGAACTAGTTTATAACACAGACACGAAAACTCTTGAGTGCTGGTGGAGATTTTTTGACCGCCCGAATAACAGAACCGTACTTAAGAGAAAAACAACAAAAGACGGAGTAAACTGGAGCAGTTCAGAAGAGATGCTTGTTGGTGAGCTTTACAAATATGATTTCCTTAGCCCTGCAATCATATATGAAAACGGCAAATACAAAATGTGGGCAATTAATCAGAACACAGGTCATTCACTTGATTACAGAGAAAGCACAAACGGCAAAGACTGGGGCAAATTAAGGCAGATAAAAATCACTTATGAAGATAAAGGTCTTGCTAACTGGCACCTTGATGTTATCCACACAACAAAAGGATATGAAGCTTTGATATCAGCTTATTATCCAAAGGAAAATGACAGAACACATATGGATTTATATTATTCCTATT
>URIN01000247.1 GCA_900547915.1 uncultured Clostridium sp.
GAGATAGGAGTCCGTCTCGTGGGCTCGGAGATGTGTATAAGAGACAGGGGTTCATCTGCTAAAATATAGTCAGGATCAGTGTATAATGCTCTAGCAATTGCCACACGCTGCTTTTGTCCACCAGAAAGTTGATTAGGATATTTTTTTAGCAGTTCTAAAAGTCCTAAATCAGAAAGAAGCTCATGCAATTTTTGTTCAGTCAAATTTTGTTTTTTTAGTTTATCTACGAATTTAAACTGTTCTTCGACCGTTAAAAATGGGACTAAGTTATAAGATTGTAAAATAAATCCTATTTTTTCCAATCTTAATTTTGTTTGTTGTTTTTTGGACAAACTGTTAATTGTACTGTCATTTATTTTTACGTCACCATTAGTTGGTGTCTGTAGTCCGCCTGCTATAGTCAAAAATGTAGTTTTTCCTGATCCTGATGGCCCTACAACTAAAATAAGCTGACCGCTTTCTGCTTCGAAATTAATATTTTCTAGTGCTACGTACTTACTACCCCCCTCACCAAAAATTTTTGTGACTGAGTCGAAAATGAGATTTGACATGAAATTAACCTCCAATAATTTTGTAAGGATCAACTTTGGCAATTTGGCGAATTGGTATCAACGCACCCAACAAGGACATAATAATAATACCGATTCCAGTTACAATAATATTACTTTTATCGATGACAATGGGTACCTCGCTGGGTAACGTAATAGCTGTTATTTCACCTAATATAATGGCTATAATAACGCCAATAACTGACATAATAAATGATTGAAATAACGTACTCAAAACAAGATATTGCGTTGAGACTCCTTGCGCCTTCAAGACACCTAAGTTAGGTAATTTTTGAACGGTCAGAATATACAAGAAAATTGAAATAACAATTAGAATAATAATATACAAAAAACCAATCATGAAGTTGAATGTGAGTTGTTGTGCACTATATCCGGGTAATTTATTAATAAATGAGTCAATGCTTAACTGAATAGTCCCTTTTGGTATTTTTGAATTATTTAACGTATTCTTGAATACTACAGCATTTGTTACACCTTTATTCAGCGATTGAATAGTGTCTGGTGAAATATAAACCACGGGAAGAGCACTTAAAGTTGCCCTGGGTGTAAAACCTGTAATTTTAATCCTCAATGATGAATTAGCAACTAACAAGTGGTCACCGATTTTGAATCCATCACGTTTGAATTTATCCGATACGACGCCGGCATTGTTTCGGACATTTTTACTACCACTTGTTATTTTCAATTTTTTAAATATGAACGATTTGGAATCAAGAGCTACTAATTGAGTATTCTCTTTTAATCCATTTTCTGATTTTACAAGTGTACTATACTGTGAAATTCTGGTTCCATTATTGGGTAAACTAGCAACCTGATCCTGTGAAAGAAAAGATTGTTGTAAACGTCCTTCAGAATCACTATTTAAGACAATACTTGAAGCATCCCACTCGTTAATTGCCGCTTTGTTTAGGTTAGCTAAACCAGTGGCTAAACCAGTAAGAATAATCAAAAGATAACTTACTAAAAATATAAGTGCCACTATTAGGCTATAACGCAATTTTTCATGTAGCATCTCTTTAATAGCTAAAAACATAATAATCTCCTGCCATTAATTCTATTTATTATTAGTGTATCACTTAATGTGTTGAAAAGGTTTTTAATGTTCATCCGTCTTGAATGTGCAGTCGAACAATTTTTTATCGTGTTTCGTCTGGATAGTGTTTCATGTTATGTCTCCTATTCTAATGAATAGTTTAACTTATTAGGTAGGAGTGTTACAAATTTACTATACCAGAACAGAGACTAGAATTAAAATTTTTCGAATTTTAGAGGCTTATCGATTATGTTTAACATATGGATTCTTCACCATTATCACATTAGTGCCAATATATGAGTAATCATAATAAAACTGCAGTTAATGGAGAACAAGTATGACGCACCTACCATATACTCTAGATTTCCTGTGGCAATAGAATAACCTACAGTACAAACGGGTGGCATAAGAGCTGTTGCAATAGCAACACCAGGAACAATGTTATTAGCTTCTTTCTTTCGTGCTCCAATTATTCCTGCTAAACCACCGACAAATGCTATTACAACGTCCCAAATTGTTGGTGAGGTTCTAGTAATAATTTCCGTACTTGCATAAGAAATTGGTGAAAGTAAAAAATAAAGTGTAGAGGCTAAAAGGCTTACTGCAACTTGAATAAAAAGAATTTTAAAAGACTTTTTGAGAAGTTTTGTATCTAAAATTGCTAACGCAAAGCCGACTCCAAGGATAGGTGTCATTAATGGAGAAATTAACATTGCCCCTATGATTGCTGGAATAGAATTCATATTCAAACCAATAGATGCAATCAACATCGCACACAATAAAGTGGTTAAGTCACTTTTTGATAAATCTAAATCCTCATAGATTCTATCCCTAAATTCAATTAGAGAATAAAGTTTACCATCCTTCAAAACTTTTTCCATAACAGTACTCCCTCTTTGTTAGTATGGTCAACTTTTGAAGAAGTTAATCGATATCGTTTGATCTCTTTTCTAATGAAAGGATTTCTTGAAGAAATAACTTTTTAGCTTCGTCCTCTGATGACATTTCTAAATCGTCAATCATTATTTTTGCAACTTCTTTACGAGAGCTAGTTCCATATTCTTCTTTCAATTCATAATTAATTCTCTCCTCAAAATTGGTATAAGGATATTGACCAAGTAGCACATTGATACGTTGATCAAATTCATAATCAACCCACCACTCCTCAAACAATTCTTTGAAAGATTGCAAATCTGGTTCAGAATTCAATAGGGTTAGTGCATCCATAAAACCTGTTTTATATCCATTAATTTCTGAGCATA
>URIN01000248.1 GCA_900547915.1 uncultured Clostridium sp.
CAAGGCTATTCGTCGGCAGCGTCAGATGTGTATAAGAGACAGAGTTATAGCAGTACCACTGAAAGCAAAGAGCCGCAGGCAATCGCCTGCGGCTCTTGTTATGTGAATTAAATCGTTAAAAATCAGTTTTGCTAATTATCGCTGCAATATTGTCTGGTATTGGGTTATTGACTAATCAAAATTGCGTCCGAATGGATTTCAGTATTTAAATACGGGTAAACGCTTGCTTTGAGAATATTTCTTTTAATATTACAAACTTTATGATATTGGATACATGATTAATCTTTTTCACAAAAGATTTACATTTTGTTGTTAAATTAGTCAATCAAGTGGAGTATGCTTGGCATTGTCAAGTGAAATAATGCAGAGCAGTACTAGGCAAAAACGGGAAAACTTCCCTTGTGCGGAGCACGTGAACGTAGCCTGTATGATAAGATTTGTAATCTTCCAGCCGATTTCACCGGGGTGTTTATGGTGGAGAAAAGATGTTTCACGACCAAGGACTCCGCTCATGTGCCTGCGCTGCTTTTTACAGCAAAATGGCACGGGCAAGTCAGTTTGCCGCTTAAAAGTGTGTATCAGCATTAGCGGACGGCACGCTGGATTTTCCTTTTGCCGTAACACGGCAGATCATTTTTCAATATTAGTAAAATCAGACGAGAAAGTATAAACGCAACTGAATATTTTATGTTTAATTTTATTAATGTAAGCGAAGGGAGACAATATTATGTCAGAATTTATCAGATTAATTCCTGAAAAACTTAAGAAGCTCAGGGAAATCAACCCGATGATGATGTCTTATAACATAGAGTTTGCCGAGGTGACAGGCGGGACATTTTGGAAAGCTTATACTCCGGAACAGATTGCAGGAACAGAGGAGTTCCATGTGGAGCCTTCCACAGAAGAAATTGCAGCAATGTACAAGGATTTGATGCAGGTTTATCCGCCGATTGATCTGTATAATGAAAAACTACGCAGTCTTGCAAAAGAACTTGGCCATTCATGGGTCAGAGTTTCCGGAACTTGGGCAACTAAAACTTATTATGATTTTGACGCAACTACAAACGGCAAAGTGCCGGAAGGATACCTGAATGTTTTGACAAAAGAGCAGTGGATAGGCGTTCTCGATTTTGTAAAGGCAGTCGGTGCAAAACTGATGATTTCCGTTGCAAACTGTCCGGGCCTTCACAGTGCGGAAGAACCGTGGAATCCAAGCGAGGCGGAAAAGATTTTTTCGCTGAGTAAGGAGTATGGTGTGCCAATCAATGCGGCAGAATTTGCAAATGAGCCGAATATGATGGAAGACACCGGGTTCCCGAAAGGATACACGCCGGCAGATTACAGACGTGATCAGGATCTGTTCTTTGCATGGGTGCGCAAAAATTATCCTGAATGTATGTGTGTGGGACCTAGCACAACAGGCGGAGACAATCTTTCGTTTGGAAAAGGCAGCACAGGCCAGAAATCAGGCGGTATCGAACAGCTTGTTTCAAATACCTGCAACTGTGCTGATTTGATGGAAGATGTCAAAGAACCCCTTGATGTTTTCAGCTATCACTATTATAACGGCGTTTCCGAACGCCTGGCTTCAGTTATGCCAAGCGGACACTGGGATGCCGCAGATGTTGTGACGGAACCTTATCTTGCAACAGCGCTTAACTTTGCGAAGACTTATGCGCCGATGCGTGATAAATACTGTCCGGGCGGCGAAATGTGGGTTACCGAATCCGGAGATGCCGGCGGCGGAGGCGATACGTGGGCTTCCACTTACCTGGATGTTCTGCGTACTCTGAACGAGTTGGGCGGCTTCGCATCTATTACAAATGGCGTCATCTTCCATAATACTCTGGCTTCTTCAGACTATGGCTTTCTTGCGCGTCAGGTGTTTGATCCTCGTCCTAACTACTTTGCCGTACTGCTGTGGAATCGCCTTATGGGAACAACCGTGTATGATTCCGGCGAAAAGATACGTGAGGGTGCACATGTTTTTGCTCATTCCAGAAAAGACGGAAAAGACGGTGTGGCGTATCTTATTATCAATAATTCAACAACAGATTCCACCACGGTGGAACTCCCGAAAGAGGCACAGCGCTATACGCTGGCAGGTCAGGACGGAAATATTCGTTCTACTGTGATGACTCTGAACGGAAAACCGCTGATGCTTGGTGAACAGAATGCTCTTCCTGATATGGAGCCGGAAATACAGACTGCCGGAATTGTTGAACTGGCGCCGGGAACCTGTACTTTCCTGTTGCTGTGATTCAAAGCAAAATAGCTTTATATTGTAAAAATCCAAGATCTGTATGCGAAAAATTTATCGCCGTTAATAGCATCATAAGCTATTCTTTTATTAAGCCATTCTTACTGCTTTGTTTGTGATACAGCTTATCCGGCGTGATAAAACCTCAAGATTCAACCTTTTTATCAAGGCTCTCACTCAGTAACAAAGAGTGGGGGCCTTGTTAAATTGTTTAGTTAGCAAAACTATTTGACTATTGTAGAGCGTGTGCTTCCAAGAGCATTATGGTGCCTTTTGGAAGATGATTATATATTAAAAAAGAAAGCGTGCCGAAAACATCGATTTCCAAAGTTTTCGGCACGCTTTTTGGCGTCCCAGAGGGGATTCGAACCTCCGACCTACCGCTTAGGAGGCGGTCGCTCTATCCAACTGAGCTACTGAGACAGATTTTTTCTATGTCATATTATATATTATAGAAAATTCATTGTCAATCACAAAAAGAGAACGCTTATTAAGGGGCAGTAAAAGGGTGTAATTTGCTTTCCCGATGGCATAATCTATTATCTGTCTCTTATACACATCTCCGAGCCCACGAGACGGACTCCTATCT
>URIN01000249.1 GCA_900547915.1 uncultured Clostridium sp.
CATTTATTTTATGTTTTAACTGCCGCATATCAGACACGCCGTTAAGATCAGCCTGCAAAAGAGCATACGCAGTTTGAGTGAAATGGCTGTGTGGGTCAATAAAAGCAGGAATCATCACGGCGCCGTTAAGATTTATCTTTTCCTGCGGGCAATATTTTTCAATAAGTTCTTTTTCACTTCCGACCGCAGTTATTACTTCATCTTCAACTATAACTGCCTCGGCATAAAGAGGTTCTTCCATGGTGATTATTTTACCGCCAAATATCAGTGTTTTCATAGCTGTGCCTCCTGTTTATATTCTTATTCTGCCATAACTGAGCAAAAATAAACGGGAAAACGAAAAGCGTTTTCCCGAAAAACACAATATTAAAAAATAAGTTCTTTCACAACGCCCATCATATCACGCGTTAAAAAGGTTAAAAAACAGTATGTGCTTGTTTTACAGCTTCTTGAGCTGAACAAATCGAGCCCTATATCACGGCATATAAGCATTGCGCGACATTCGTGATACTCGTTTGTTACCACCAAAACAGACTGTGACAGTGAATTTGCCTTTATGATATCATAAGAGTTCACAAGATTTTCACGTGTGTTAGTTGAACTTTCCTCAAGATAAAGGCGGCTTTCATCAATACCTGCCTCAATTAGCAAACGTTTCATACATTCCGCTTCGCTTATATCCTCATCCGGTCCCTGTCCGCCTGAAAGCACTGCCACCGCATAGGGCTTTTCTTTAAGGAACTCAGCCGCAACATCGCACCTGTTTTTAAGCTGGAGACTCGGCCGAGAACCGTCCACCTTACAGCCAAGCACAATTACCGTTTCCGCAGGGCTTACCGGAATGGAATTATAATTCATATACCGTGCCATATACGCAAACAGAGATAAAAACAAAACAACTGCTGCAATAATTACACACAACACAGCCGTGCGCAATTTTTCAGGCATTTTGTCTATAAATGCTCCGCATAATATTAATACGGCACTTGCGGCAATTCCAACGGCGTTACCGATGTTGAATATGCCCGAAACGAGCGGAGCAAGATACCACAACAGCAGGAACACACCAAAAGCAATTAAAAATATTTTCAAAATCTTTATTCCCTTACCTAATCTTTCCATATAACTTTACCCCCGCAAAAACTAAGGCGGCAATAATTACAAGCATTATAGGCAAAGTAACATACCCGAACGCAGATAGCTCCGTTATTCTTGCAATAAAGGATAAAGGAAAAATGACTGATATAACAGAAAGCCAAAGCCCCTTTTTCTTGCTAAGGGCAATTATCTCAGTTTTACTAAACGCAACGGAAAGCCGTGTTACGCCAACGCTGAACACAAGCCCCGCAGCCACGATTGCAACAAGCGAAATAGCAACGAACATTATTTCCCAATGGGTATAAAACAGAATATTGAACGCCCAGATACAATAAAGTTCCGTAATCGTTCCGAGCAACATCCCGAAAATGGCAAAAAACAAGGAAATAATAAAAGCAATTTTAAAAAGGTTTAAAAGATTATCTTTATTTGCAACTTCCTCAACCTTTATATCCGCCGATTTTTCAGCAGGCACCTTTTTGCCTGCAAGGAGTTCATCTGTTGTAACGCCGAGCACTTTTGCTATATCTGGCAAAAGCGATATATCGGGCAACCCTTCCCCCGTTTCCCATTTTGATACTGTTCTGTTGCTTATGTTGAGCAATTCCGCGAGCGCGGATTGAGTTAAGCCCTTATCCTTTCTGAGAGAACAAATAAATCTGCCGATTTCCTTTGCGTCCATATTACCACCTCAACAAAACAATAACAATCAGCGCCGTTTTTTACAACGAACGAAGCGGAGAAAGACTCCACGCACCGTGGAATTGTGCGTGTTTTCAGTGGATTTTGGTAAAAAACGCCGAAATTTTTTATAATTCTTCAAATGTAATGCCAACAGTCATACCGTTTGATGACTGTGAAACAGATACACTTGCTTTTCCGTTTGTATAAAGCCATCCTCCGGAACTGTCATTTTCATCCCCTGCAACTTCTGAAAATCCGTTTTTCTCGAGAAGTTCAAGATAGTCATAACAATCTTGCCTTGAAACATCATCAAGAGATATAGCGTAAATATCTTCATTTTCTATCAGATTTACAGGAGTGCCAGTTTCGGGACTCGGTATAGCGGCAGTATACTCGTTTTCAGGCCATTCGCTTATCTGAGTAATGTTTGCGCCGCTCTCAGTCTGCTGTTCAGTAGCAGTACAAGCCGAAAAACAGAAAGCCAGAACAAGCGCAACAACAATAGCTAAAAATTTTTTCTTCATAATTATTATTTTACTAATGATTTAAGCAAGGCTATCTCTTCGGCATAGCCGTCAAGTTCATTTGGGGTTTCAAGAAACATAGGCAGATCTTTGAGATATTTATTGTTAACTATATTCTCAAAAGCGGCAACACCTATATTGCCCTGCCCGATTTTTTCGTGGCGGTCCTTATGTGAACCGAGAATATTTTTACTGTCATTTAAATGAAGCGCTTTGAGGCGGTCTATTCCGATAACACGGTCAAACTCCTCAAGCACGCCGTCAAGGTCATTAACAATATCATACCCGCCGTCAAAAACGTGGCAGGTATCAAGGCACACGCCGATCTTATCGTTAAGTTCAACACCGTCTATAATGCTTTTTAATTCTTCAAAATTTCTGCCTACTTCAGAACCTTTGCCTGCCATTGTTTCAAGCAAAACTGTTGTGGTCATTTCTGGGAACATAACTTCATTGAGCACTTGGGTGATCAGTTCAATACCACGCTCTGTACCCTGCCCCGTATGTGAGCCGGGGTGAAAATTATAAAGCATTGACGG
>URIN01000250.1 GCA_900547915.1 uncultured Clostridium sp.
TTTATATATACACTGTTGGCATATAGATTTATATTTAAAATTATATTATCATATTGATGAACAGTTTATCTGTTCTAACTAACCCTTTTTTGATGCTCAATACAGCTTTTAAAACACCTCCGTGAAAACGGAATCCTCTACATAATTAAAGTTTGTATGCGGCATCAAGCGCCAATTATCCTGTTTTTCTAATAGGTATATTTGGCGCTTTCCTTTATAAAAAAAGATCCCGTTCAATCATGAACGGGATCTTTTTAATTTTTTACTGAGCTTGCGCTGCTGTGGTTTCGGTTGAAGTGCTTTCTTCTGAAACAGAAGCACGGTAGTCATCAATCATATCTTGAATTGATTTTTGGTTCAGAGAGTCGACCCTGTCAAACTTATTTGGTTCACGGTCTTCTAAAACAGTTCCGTTTGAATCAGTCATAGTCAGTGTAAGCGTGTCACCAACAATTTTGTATTTGTATATAACATTCTGGTTAGAACTTGGGTTTTTAAGAATTAAATCGTCACCCTTAACTTCATATTCACCATCGAAAGAGTAGGTTGATAAATATGAGGTATATGTTCCGTCTTCAAAAAATTCATATGCCGTTAGACCGGGAGCAGTTTGGCTCTGCCATTTGTTCACAAGTTTGTCTTTGCTTGCTTCACCTGCAATATATGAAACAGGGTTTATATCGGCAACAGAGCAAATAACAACTGTTCCAACAGCAAGTACTGCCA
This sequence comes from uncultured Clostridium sp., assembly GCA_900547915.1. Taxonomy (GTDB): domain Bacteria; phylum Bacillota; class Clostridia; order Oscillospirales; family Acutalibacteraceae; genus Eubacterium_R. The sequence goes on from URIN01000250.1 coordinate 727, forward strand.
ATACGGCAATAACAACCATAAGAACAACCTGTTTTGTTGAGAATACTCTTTTGGAGCCTTTTACATGTTTTTTCTTTTTGTCATTCTCAGCAATTTCTTCAGTTTTATCTGCTGCATCTTCTGTTTTTAAATCGTTACTTTTATTTGTGTTGTCGATATTAAGTGCGTCCAGATCCTTCATTAAGTCTTTTTCATCAAAATCTTTGTTGCTCATACTGTTCAATCCTTTGCAAGTATTGCTTCTGCTTTTTAGTATATGAAAGCAGAGTTTATTTTTATGATTGTACTTTTACAATCAGTCTTTTTTTAGTCCTTTCTTTCTTAAAAGGGCATCTATCTTACCAGAGCAGTCAAGAAGGGAAGATACTGAAAGGTCATGATTGAGAGTGTCAAGAAAATATGCAACATATTTAGAAAGTTCAACTGACTGATACCATTCTCTTTTTAAAAGCTCGGGTGTCTGATAAACTCCGTTTGTTGTAAATACTTTTTCAAAAACTCCGTTTTTGTAAGCCTCATCAAAAACATCAAGGCCGTTTGCGAAAAGGCCGAATGTTGTGCAGACGAAAATTCTTGATGCACCGAGATCTTTAAGTTTTCTTGCTACTTCAAGCATCGATTCGCCTGATGAAATCATGTCATCAACAATTATAATATCTTTTCCTTTAACTGAGTCACCGAGATACTGATGTTCAACTATCGGATTTCTGCCGTTAACAACTCTTGTGTAATCTCTTCTCTTGTAAAACATTCCGAGGTTTACACCAAGCTGAGTAGCAAAGTATATACATCTGTTCATTGCGCCCTCATCGGGAGAAATAACCATAAGGTGGTCTTTGTCAACGTTCAAATCGTCGACGGTGTTTACAATTGCCTTTATCATCTGATATGTTGGCATAACATTTTCAAATGATTTATGGGGAATTGCGTTTTGAACTCTCTGGTCGTGGGCATCAAATGTGATAATGTTTTCTACACCCAAATTTACGAGTTCCTGAAGAGCCATTGCGCAGTCAAGTGATTCTCTGCTTGAACGCTTGTGTTGACGGCCTTCATATAACATTGGCATGATAACAGAAATTCTTTTTGCTTTAGAAGACGCCGCCGAAATGACTCTCTTAAGATCTGAATAATGATCGTCAGGTGATTTCGGTACTGTCATTCCGTACATATTATATGTAACGCTGTAATTAAAACAGTCAGTAACAATATAAAGGTCATAACCACGTACTGTTTCATTAATTACAGCTTTTCCTTCGCCGCTGCCGAAACGCGGGTTGGAAATATCGATCTTGTATGTTTCTCTCTGATAGCCGTAAAAAGCAATTGAACCCTGATGCTCAAGAGCCTGTGTCTTACGCCATTCTACAAGGTATTTGTCTACTTTATCCGCAAATGCCTCACAACCCGGCATTGCTATAATTCCGAGTGGACCATAGGGGATAGTTTCTACATTTTGAGCTGTTAATCTTGCCATTTTGCTTCTCCTTACTTTTCCGTTTGAAGCGAGCGGCAACAGTTAAAATCTGTACCGCTGAGCTTTACGGTGGTATTTTACAACATAATTAATATGATGTAAACACAGAATTTTAACTTTTTACTAATTTGTCATTAATTGCTTTTTGTTTTTTGATTTTTTTATTTTAAATACCGAAACTGCAGCAGCACAAAGAAGAGTAGCCGCGCTTATTCCTGCTCCTGCAGCAAGCATTTTCGGTCTGTAAACATATTCAACAGTGTGCTCGCCCGGCTTTACCATTACACCGAGCTGACAGTTACCGATTTTAAAAGTTTCAGCTTTTTCACCGTCAATATATACGCTCCAACCCTCATCATACGGAATTGATGAATAAAGTATGCAGTTTTCTTCTGCAGTTACTTTGCCCTGAATTTCAGTATCCGTATGCTTTTCAACCTGCATTGCCCCCTTTCCGAGCTTTGCGTATCCTGCATCAAGAACATTTTTATCAACGCTGTAAGCGTAAAATCCTACGTTTTCATCTCCGGCATCAAGTGAAGCGCAATCAAGTGAAACCGTGAGATACTCACCTGCCTGTCTCTTATACACATCTGACGCTGCCGACGAATAGCCTT
>URIN01000251.1 GCA_900547915.1 uncultured Clostridium sp.
CCGCTGATGGTCAGTTCGCACTTACCTTCAAGATTACAGCACAGACTGGTGTAGCTTATGCTCGTGCATATGTAATCGCAGCAGATGCTGAAGGCAATGCAGCTGTTTACTACGGCAACGTTCAGTCTTTTGACTACGATGCATAATTTAGTTTAACTAAATTAATACTTAATAAGCTTGGTTTCCGCGGGGGAACCCGCGGAAAAGAAAAGCTAAAAAAGAAGGAGGTCATTTGATTGAAAGAAATTTACTCAAAGCCGATCGCAGAGATTGAAGAGTTTAAGATTGTTGATGTTTTAACTCTCAGCGGTGGTTCGAATACCGAAGAGGGTCACGGAGAGGATCAGTAATCAAAAATTTCTGCTTAGGGAGTGGATTTTTAACTCTCTTATGTTCTTGATTAAATCAACACAGTTTATTGGGGGGCGCATTATGCGCCCCTTTTTTCTATGCTTTTTTATGTTTGTTGATTATCCTTAATTTGGCAGAGAAAACAAAAGGCTTTTTTTGTTAGCAGTCGTTCATACTATTGACCGCGGCACGCAATTATGGTAAAATCAAAACGGTGATTTAAATGGGAAACAATAAAATTTCAGTCGATAATAGTAATTCAGTTACTACTAAAAAAATTATTGCCGGTTCTTTAAAAGGTTTTTATAAAAATCATAAGGTAATATCAAAAGTTGTCATTGCCTTGTCGGCGCTTATACTTGTAGCTCTTATAGGTATTTGTGTGTTGAATATAAATTCGGTTCAGATTTCAATATTTAACAGCTTTATGCCACAGACTATTACTGATGAAGAAACGGGTATAGTTTTTTACAGAGAGTCAAACCCTAACTATGGAGAGGCTGAAGGTGAGCAGTCCATCAACGTATACTATTATCCTGAAAACGATACATCAAGAGAAAAGATTTATCTCAAAAACGGCGTTTATCTTGACTCGGACGGAAATCCGCAAATGTATGTTACAGCAGGGTTTACGCTTTCTGTTCTTTTGAAAATACAAAATGCAGTTAAATCTCTTGGGTGGATAGCTGCAGGACTTGCTGTTGCCGTTGTTGTCCTTCTTATTGTTGCTTGGTACAATTCATTTAAAAAACAGGAACTTGCAAGAAAAGAAGCATACAGAAAATCGCATCCTCACAGCAAATAAAAGACTAAAAAAGCAGGTATGGTTTATTGCCGTACCTGCTTTTTAAATAAAAAAACCCGCTTCTGTTTTGAAGCGGGTTTTTGTTTATTATTGATTTTCTTTAAACCTAGAATTTATACTGTTATGAGAATGAATTTTAATACCAGTAATATTAAGTGCGGTGAATTAAACAAGCTTTCTGCCCATAAGAACTCCGTGAACAGATGCCATCATAAGTCCGCGGGTCCAGCCGCTTGAGTCGCCAAGGCAGTGCAGCCCCTCAATGTTTGTGTTGAAATCTGTATCCATTTTTACTTTGTTTGAATAGAATTTCAGCTCAGGGCTGTAAAGAAGAGTTTCCGGGCTTGCAAATCCTGGCACAACGTGGTCCATCGCATGGATGAAATTAATTATGTTTGTCATTGCTCTGTAAGGCATTGCCGCCGTAATATCACCTGCAACAGCATCCGGAAGAGTTGGGCGCAAGTTGCTCTGTGAAAGTTCCTTTTGCCAAGTGCGTTTGCCTTCAAGAATATCTCCGAATCTCTGAACAAGGATATGACCGTCACCCAGCATGTTCGTTAGTTCTCCCACTTTCTGTGCGTATGCTATCGGTTGATTGAACGGAACGGAAAAGTTGTGAGAACAGAGAATAGCAAGGTTTGTGTTCTGGCTTTTAAGTTCTTTGTAAGAATGGCCGTTAACAACTGCAAGGTCATTGTCGTAATTCTCCTGAGCAACAAAACCTCCGGGGTTTTGACAGAAAGTACGCACCTTGTTTTTAAACGGCTTAGGGTATCCAACAAGTTTTGATTCATAAAGAACGTCGTTTATTGTTTCGATAATCTCATTTCTTACTTCAACACGCACACCAATATCAACAGTGCCCGGTTGATGTGCAATTCCGTGGTCTGCACACAGTTTTTCAAGCCAGTCAGCACCGCGTCTGCCGGTTGCTACAACTGTATCAGATGCATAAATTTCTTCACCGTTCTCAAGACGTACGCCAAGACATTTTTCACCATCAAGTATCAAATCAAGGCACTGGCTGTCAAACATTATATCAACGCCTGCGTCAATCAGATATTTCTCTATTTCATAGTAAAGTTCATGCGCTTTTTCGGTTCCAAGATGGCGGATAGGGCAGTCAACGAGTTTCAAACCTGCTTGAATAGCCCTCTTGCGTATTTCTTTTACTTCTTCCGTATTGCCGATACCTTCAATATGGGTGTCAGCTCCGAATTCAAGATATATTTTATCTGTGTAGTTGATAGTTTCCTGAGCAAGATCTTCGCCGATAAGTTCCGGAAGACTTCCGCCTACCTCATAAGAAAGAGAGAGTTTACCGTCTGAAAAAGCTCCCGCACCGGAAAATCCCGTTGTAATATGGCAGTAAGGTTTGCAGTTCATGCACTTGCCTGTTACCGCTTTGGGGCATCTGCGTTTTTCAACGGATTTGCCCTTTTCAATTATTATTATACTTTTTTTGCTGCCTTTTCTGAGCATTTCAACTGCTGTAAAAATGCCCGCAGGGCCGGCGCCCACTATTGCAACGTCGTATTTTTTCATAATACTTCCCATGCCTTTCGTTTTTATATAGGTGCCTTTGGTACTGTCTCTTATACACATCTGACGCTGCCGACGAATAGCCTTGTGTAG
>URIN01000252.1 GCA_900547915.1 uncultured Clostridium sp.
GCATCCATATAGCGATTTATATAGATATACCTGCTCCAATACGCCCAATGTTCTTCTGGGCTGTCAAAGGGATAGAAGCCGCCTGAATACATATCATGAAAACCATATTTTGCAATAAAATCACCAAAATACTTTTGAAAGCGATCGCCGGTATAAATAAACCCGGCAGAAGTTGAAAGACCCGAACCGGCACCGATTACCACCGCATCAGCCGTATCTAATTCCTGTTTGAGCCGTGCAATATTATCGCAAAAGTCGCTTGTAGATTTCGTAGTCGTTGTCTTTGAAAACATTGAATATCACCTTGATTTTGTCAGAATTGTGCCGACGCCATTCTTCCACAGTTTGTATAGCAATTTCAGCGGCAAGTTTATTTGGAAAGTGGAATTCGCCGGTAGATATACAGCAAAAAGCTACGCTGCTAAGACCGGTTTCTGACGCCAGTTCCAAACAGTTGCGGTAACAACTGGCCAGAAGTTCCCTGTCTTCCTGAGTTACACTTCCATAGATTATTGGGCCAACAGTATGCAGCACATAGCGGCATGGCAGGTTATAAGCTTTTGTAATTTTTGCTTTACCAATTGGTTCTTCTCTCCCCTGCTCATCCATAAGGTGAGCACACTCCAAGCGAAGCTGCACCCCTGCATAGGTGTGAATTGCGTTATCGATGCAACCGTGGCAAGGGACAAAGCAACCCAACAACTGGCTGTTTGCCGCATTTACAATAGCATCTACCGCCAGTGTGGTAATATCCCCCTGCCAGAGATATAAACCGGGACTAACCGGTGTTAGGTCTTTTAAACTTGTCACGCCACGCTCAGCCAATCTCTCTTTGAGATAAGCATCCTGTACACGCAAAAAATCTTCACCGGCCGGGACAGGCGGACGCACATTCATCAGACTGCGCAAAAGTCTTCTCTTTTCTGAAAGAGAATCCGGCACCTCAATTTCTGCATATTCTTTTCGTTCCGCAAGCAGACAGCGAATTAGAAAATTCAATCTCTCATTTTGCGTCATATTCTCATCTCCGTTTAATCGCCCTTGAGGGGCATATTTCAAAGCAATTTCCGCAGTGCAGACAGTGTTCTTGCCGAATAACAACAGGCTTTTTTGAAATGTCAATATCGAATGTTGTTTTGGTATTGCAACTTTTATCTTGCAAGATTATAATACTTCTGTTAGTATCAATTGTAAAGTAAGCACTTTTTTGTGCTGTAGTTACCAAATAGAAACTATTGAAAGGCGTGATACAATGCAGCAAATAAACGATTTACCTGCCTGCCCGGTAGAAACAACGCTTATGCTTATCGGTGATAAATGGAAAGTCCTAATTCTGTGGGATCTTATGCCCGGAACAAAGAGGTTTGGAGAACTCAAAAAGTCCATCGGCAGCGTTTCACAGAAAGTTCTCACCGCAAAACTGCGAGATATGGAAGAAAAGGGACTTGTTAACCGAAAAATATATGCTGAAGTTCCTCCTCGTGTGGAGTACAGCTTAACAGACTTAGGAAAAAGTCTTAAACCCATTTTGGACGCTATGAGAACATGGGGCGAAAACTACAAAGCACAAAATATGTGAAAAAAGCTATTACAAAAAGCATTTTCAAAAGATACTTAATAAAACAAAAAATCCGCACATTCAATGCCTGTTGGCTTGAAACGGCGGATTTTTGAGTTTATATAATTAATAGGAAATCTTAAATAATAAGATTGAGTTTTTTGATGACCACTTTTATTGGGCAAGTTTGAATATTACACATAAGAAAATGTTGCTGTTTCAATCACATATATCAAAGTTTGGTGTCATATCAAGCCCCTTTAAAAAATGGTGTAAAAGTGGTGTCAAATTAAAATTGATGTTCGAAAAACCTTGATTTTATCAGCTTTTTTGGGTGATTATTAATATACTGCCGTGGCATACGAATAAAATTCTTATCATAAATGACCTCAAAACTTTCATTTTAGCAACACATTTAATATCAATGCCCTGATGGTTTCTTTTCAACCATATTTTTTTCGGTAGTGAGATCGGCGTGAAGCAGAGTTACGAAAATTACGCATAGCGGTATCATCGTAAGCCATATTGCTTTTCCGAGCATCAGGTGACAGAAGACCGTGCCGACCACTGCGCCTATTGAAAAGAACAAAAGCATTTGCAGATGCTTGAACAGTTTTTTGCGGTGTGATTTATCTTTGCTGTGCCTGTGCTGAAACTCCTTAGCAAGGCCCACACCTATTTGGCGTATATGATTTGTGGCAAAAGTGGTTGCAACGGGGATACCCTGAGCCTGGCGGAAAGTATTATACTGCATTGAAGCAACAAAATTTATAACTACCTGAGAAATTTGCACGGGAGCTGATTCGGGCACAAATCCGAGAGCAAATACCGCAGCCATTTCAATGAACATAAGCACCGTATCCCAACGCACTGAAAAGTGATGTTTAATAGGATTTGGAGCCAGTTCTGAAACAAAAGCGCCAAACATATATGCTGAAATAGGAACAAGATAATACAGAGCCGTTTTCCACTCACCTGAGCCAAGCGCCAAGCCCATAAGCACTACGTTACCCGTCTGAGCGTTGCAGAAAACGTTTCCCCTGAGAAGATATGTATAAGCGCCCCAAAATCCTGCAACCGTTATAAGTGTAAAATAGACCCAGTCTCTTTCACAGGTTAGAAAATATTTTTGGCTGTCTTTACTTTCTTTATCCGCTTTCACGATACTAAAACCTTTCGAAATAAGAATATATAATCTGTCTCTTATACACATCTGACGCTGCCGACGAATAGCCT
>URIN01000253.1 GCA_900547915.1 uncultured Clostridium sp.
ATCATAATATGCCTGGTTTGAGTTGTGGCTTACATCGTCTATTATGACACTGAGGTCACTGCTGAGAGATGTAGCAAATTCTGCGGTGTCGATATAACCCACTTCTTCGCCGCTGATTACGCCGTTTATGCCGAAATAGATAATATGGCGAAATGCCGTAACGCCGTTTATGGCAAAAATTCCGGCAAGCACGGTGGCAATCAGTGCGCACAAAAATTTGTTTAAACTGCTGTACTTAAATTTTATCCACTTTGTATCCAAGTCCGTACACCACCTTTATATATTTCGGGTCCTTGGGATTTATCTCTATTTTATCCCTTATGTTTTTGATATGCACGGTAACTGCTTTTTCTGATTTGAACGCAGGCTCGTTCCACACGGCTTCGTATATCTGCGCTGATGAGAGTACCCTTCCCATATTTTTGCAAAGGTATTCAAGTATCATGTACTCACGCGCTGTAAGTTTTACGGTTTCGCCGTCAACGCTTACCGTTTTGGCGTCCGTGTCCACCACAAGGCCACCCGTTACAAGCTGTGATTTTTTCTGCACGAAACCTGCAAAGGATATATATCGCCTTATTTGTGATTTTACTCGGGCAACAAGCTCAAGCGGATTGAATGGCTTTGTAACATAATCGTCGGCGCCGAAACCAAGCCCGGCAATTTTATCTGTATCTTCGGATTTGGCGGAGAGCATTATGATCGGGAAACTTTTTTTCTGCTCTCTGATTTTAAGTGTGGTCTGAAGTCCGTCAAGCCCGGGCATCATTATGTCAAGCACCATACAGTGTATTTCTTCTGTATCGATTATTTTAAGCGCCTCAACGCCGTTTTCGGCTTTGAGAACGTTAAAGCCTTCCGCTTTAAGATATATTTCTATTGAGTCAAGTATTGCCCTGTCATCATCGCAAACAAGCACGGTCTGCATCAATATCACCTCGCAAAACAGTATACCATATTTTTTATTGCAAAAAAACATTAACCCGCTGTGTTTATTAAATCAAACCATAATAAACCGCGGGTAATAGAAAAATAAAGAACTGATTAAGTTTTGATTTTATGCTGCATTTTCTGCCTGTGCGAGAAAATACACAAAGTTATCACACTGCATACAGCACACAGGAGCTCGCTTGCAGTGAAAGACAGCCATATTCCCGTAAGTCCGAGCAGCTTTGACATTATAAGTGCAGCAGGAACTATAAGAACAAGTCCGCGCAGCAGGGATATAATGTGGGCGGGAAGCGGCGTTTCACGTGCCGTAAAATACATTGCCGCTACTATGTTGAATCCCGCAAATCCTGCGCCAGTAAAATATATTTTCAGTCCGTAAACCGCAATACGCTGGAGTTCTGCGTTGTTTTCGCTGTTAAAAATATGAGCAATCTGCTCAGAACAGCAGAATACAACAGGGTATATGACCGCAAATATCACAAGCACGGTTATTACTGCATAACTGAAAAAGCGCTGAGCAGATTTTGTATCGCCTCTGCCGTGCGCGGTGCTCACAAGCGGCTGCATGCCCTGTGCCACACCTGTGAAAACGGCTATCACAACGAGTGAGATATTTGTTATCACGCCATAAGCAGCCACGCCCGTGTTTCCGCTTATTCCCAGAATTATAAAATTAAAAACAAGAATAACTATTCCGTTTGAAAGTTCGGCTATAAGTGACGGTATGCCCAGCACGCATATTCCCGCGCCCATTTTCGGCGAGGGTGCTGCCTTTGCAAGGTGAAAACCGTTTTTACGTTTTATTTTGTGCGCGCTAAGCACACACATGCTTATTATCGGAGATAAACAAGTGGCAAAAACCGCGCCGAAAATTCCCCAGCCGAGAGGAAAAATAAAAATATAATCAAGCACAACATTTGAAAGACTGCCTGTTATAACGCCCGCCATTGAAAGTTTCGGGTTTTCGTCATTTCTTATAAATGCCACGAAAATATTGTTAAAAATAAATGCAGGCGAGAAGAGCAGAATGACTTTCAGATATGTATTCGTCATTTCAAAAACAGCGCTGTCTGCACCCAGGGCAGCAGTAATATTCCTTGAGAATAATGCGCCCGCCGCCATAAATATAGCGCTGAAGATTACTGCGCAGTAAAGTGTGTTTGTAAACGCCTTGTTTTGAGCTTTGAAATCGTCCCTGCTTTTTAACACTGCGTATTTTGCGCCGCCGCCTACGCCGAGCATAAGGCCAACACCGTTAACAAGATTAAAGACGGGAATGGCAAGGTTGAGCGCGGTAAGTCCGTGCGCGCCGAGACCTCGTGAAATAAAGAAAGTGTCTGCAAGGATATAGCATGAAAGTGCCGCCATTGCAAGTATATTCAGCGAAACATATTTGAAATAAATGGAAATACTGTTCGTTTTCATAAAAATCTCCGTTAGCAGGCATTAAACCGAAAAAAAGCGCCGTTCTGTGCTGCCGAAAAACAGGCGGCGCAAAGGGGGCGCGTCCATCTGCCCTTAAGGCAGATTTGTTGTTTTTATTTCAGGTCCATTATATCATTGACAAACATGTATTTCAAGGTGTAAAAATATGGTGTGATTTATTCAAAATTTTTCTGATTTTAAAATCTTTTATGAATAAATTAACAGTTCTGTTGAAAATTCTTTTGCTATTATATATAATATTTAAAACTTTTGATAAATTATTAATTGTTTAATATTAAAGGAGACAGATTTATGAAAAAAACCGTTGCGTTGATTCTAAGTGTGGTAATGATACTTTTTTGTTTTTCAGCCTGTTCCAAAACCTCTGCTGAAATGACAGAGGAGAATATTACAC
>URIN01000254.1 GCA_900547915.1 uncultured Clostridium sp.
GATGCTCTTGTTGGGTTTCACACAGGAGGTTACACTCCGTTTGCATTTGAGATAACCGACTATATCAAAGACGGGCAGAACAGGCTTAATGTCACTGTAAGAGACTATTCTGACACAAAGCAGTATTCACGCGGCAAGCAGAAATTCAGCCGCGGCGGTATTTGGTACAGTCCCCAAAGCGGAATTTGGCAGACGGTCTGGCTTGAGAGCACACCCAAGGAGTATCTTCACTCGGTAAAAATAACACCTGATTTTGATAATGAGCAGGTAAGGTTTGATTTTGATGCCGATTGTGATGTGTTGACTTCTGTCTATGACGGCGATACGATTATTGCCGAAACTTCTGAAAAAGTTGTAAAAATACCGAATTTTAAATCTTGGTCACCCGAAAGCCCGTTTCTCTATAACGTGGTTTTTTCGTGCGGCAAAGACCGTGTGAAGTCCTATTTTGGAATGAGAAAATTCTCGGTTGGCAAAGACGAAAACGGTATACCTAGACTGTTTCTCAATAATAAACCGTATTTTCATAACGGACTGCTTGATCAGGGCTATTATCCTGACGGATTTTTGACCCCGCCGTCAAACGAAGCAATGGAATATGATGTTAAAACTGTTAAAAAGATGGGCTTCAATATGCTCAGAAAGCATATTAAGATTGAGCCGCTGCTTTGGTATCATTACTGCGATGTTAACGGCATACTCGTATGGCAGGATATGGTCAACGGCGGCGGAAAATACGGACTTGAAGTTTCTGTTTTGCCGTTTATCGGTATAAATCTTGACGACACAAATTATAAGACGTTCAAACGCACTGATGCTTCTCAGCGTGAAAGTTATTATAAAGAACTCAGGGAAATGCTTGAAACTCTTTATAACTGTCCCTGCATTGCAATGTGGGTTCCGTTTAATGAAGGCTGGGGCCAGTTCGACAGCGCAAAGGCTTATAAGTTTATTAAGGAGTTTGATAAAACAAGAGTTGTTGATTCAACTTCAGGCTGGCATGACAGAGGAGTTACCGATGTAATTTCAAAGCACATCTATTTTACGCCTATAAAAGTAAAAGCCGGCGCAAAACCTTACGTGCTCTCTGAGTTCGGCGGATTTTCTCACCGCGTGAACGGGCACACTTTCAATAATAAAATGTTCGGTTACAAGATATACAATTCACCTGAAAGTCTTGCCAAAGCTTACAAGAAAACTTTTGAAAATGTAATAATACCTCAGATAAGCACAGGCCTGTCTGCAACTGTATACACACAGCTTACTGATGTTGAGGATGAGCTTAACGGACTTCTTACTTATGACAGGAAAGTTGTAAAAATTCCTGTTGATATACTGAAAAATATAAACGAAAGGGTAAAATTCTAATGAATCAGCTTGAAGTAAAAGACGGTGTAAGAGCCGTTATGAAAACAAATATGGGAGATATGGAGTTTGTGCTTTTTCCGGACGTTGCTCCTAAAGCAGTGGAGAACTTCGTAACTCATTCTGAAAATGGCTATTATGACGGCCTTATCTTTCACAGAGTTATTCAGGACTTTATGATACAGGGCGGCGATCCCACCGGAACCGGTATGGGCGGCGAATCTGTATTCGGAAAGAATTTTGAGGACGAATTCAGCCTTGACGCGCGCAACTATTACGGTGCGCTTTCAATGGCAAATGCAGGTCCGAATACAAACGGCAGTCAGTTCTTTATCGTGCAGGCAAAATCTGTGCCGCAGAATCTGCTTTCTCAGATGGAGCAGTTAAAAGATAACGGCTTCCCGCAGGAAGTAATAGACAATTATCAGAAAGTCGGCGGCACACCTTGGCTTGATTTTCATCACACTGTTTTCGGTCAGCTTATAAACGGAGCAGATGTGCTTGATAAGATAGCGGCAGTAGAATGCGGTGCCAATGATAAGCCTGTTGATGACGTTGTTATTAACGGTGTTGAAATTATAAAATAAACTCAGTTTAAATCAAAAAGCGGCTGATTTTCAGCCGCTTTTTTCTGTCCGCTCAATTTTATGAGCGGCTTTTATTTTTTCTTGGGAATATTTTTTGACAATTTATTCGCTGATCTGCGTCTATAATTTAATCGGTGGTGGATTTGACGGTAATTTATGTTGATGTTTTGCTCGTTGTCAATTTCTTTATTACATTTCTTCTTTTGCTTATTACTCAGAAACTCGCTAAGGAAAATTCCAAAACCGTGCGTATTGTGCTGGCTTCATTTTTCGGAGCGGCATACTCGCTTGTAATATTGTTTGATGAGCTTGCTTTCGCCGTTTCACTTGTCGGTAAATTAGTTGCGGGATGTATTATCGTGTTGATAGCGTTCAAACGTTCATCTTTCAAATGTTTTGTCAAAGATACTGCGATATTCCTGTTTGTGAATTTCGTTTTTGTCGGCATTATGGTAGGACTGTGGATGCTCTTTAAGCCGTCCGGAATAGTCATAAACAATTCAACGGTGTACTTTGATGTTTCGGCTCTGGCGTTACTTGTGTCGGCGTTAATCGCTTATGTTATCAGTGCGGTTATTATCAGAATCTATAACAGCAAGACTGCTAAAAACGAACTGTATAAAATCACGGTGTACTATGGTGATATAAAACGTTCGTTTTTTGCTTTTGCGGACAGCGGCAATAATCTGCGTGAGCCTTTTTCGGATTTTCCTGTGATAGTTGCCGATGAAAGCCTTTTTAAAGATGTGCCATGCAGCAGGGTTATACCCGTTTCCACTGTAAACGGAGAAGGAATACTAAAAGCTTTTAAACCCGAAAAGGTGGTGATCTCAACATC
>URIN01000255.1 GCA_900547915.1 uncultured Clostridium sp.
ATTTTACACAGCTGCTGTTTTGTGTTATAATAAAAAAACTTAAATATATTGCTTTATATGAGGTTTGTTATGGATGGCGAAAAAAATTTAATTGCCAGAAAGCAAAGCAGAAAAAATGAAAAGCTTTACAGCGTTGATTTTTTGAGATTTGTTTTTTCTGTTATTATTGTTTATTATCATTTTTCACATTCAAATATGGTGAAATACACAGCCGGTCAGCCGTTTTATGATAAACTGGGTGAAAACAGTTTCGGCGGCATCCTTGTTGAGTGCTTTTTTATCATAAGCGGCTACTTTTTGTACTATACCTTTAAAAATCATAAGGATATGACTTTTACAAGGTTTACCTACTCAAAAGTGGCAAGGCTGTGGCCTGTTTTGTTTTTTACAATTGCCGTTGAAACTATATTTTTTGACAGAAGTATTTATGACGGCTTTTTTAATTCTCTGTTTCTTCAGTGCATAGGTATAACAACGAATTACCAAGGCATTGCATGGTATGTTTCTCCGCTTTTCTGGTCTTTTCTGTTTTATTTCGGATTACACAAACTTGTTAAAAAGGAAAATAACTTCTGCTTTATTATTGCTGTTATTTCTTATTTCGGATATGCAATAAATATAAATTCGCAAAACGGCGGTATGGGCAGGGAAGTAGCTTTCGGATTTTTAAGCATGGGGCTTTTCCGAGCGCTTGCAGGAATAGGCGTAGGTTACCTTGTTGCCACTGTTGTAAACAAAATAAAGGATAACAGACTGGAAGAGAGAATAAGAAGCAGCAAACCTGGCAGAGTGGCGTTCTTCCTGTTTTGCTCTGCTGTTGAGGTGGTATCACTCGGTATGATATTCCTTAACTGCTTTTCAAAAAAATTCCACAGCAGCAATGGAATATTTATAGTTATAATGTTCGTAGCACTGCTGCTCAGCCTTTCTTTTAAACGAGGAATAGTGTCTCTCATAATTAACAACAGATTTTTCGGCTTCTTCGGCAGATACGCATACAGCATTTACCTTATACAGCAAACGGTTATGTGGACTTTGCAGAAAACTTTGTGGCAGGAATCCACTTTCGTTCATGATCACGCATTGCGCTGCATAGCTCTTTCACTTCTTATAGTTGTAGCGGCCGGAATTGCCGTATACTACATTGTGGAAAAGCCATCAGTAAAACTGTTTAAAATTATGGAAAGAAAGTTATTTGCAAAAAAGAAAACTGATGTTTCCGCGGCATAATTTGCCGCGGTTTTTTCTTTTTTATAGATTTTTTGTTTCCTGTATGTTAATATAATATTAAATTAGGTTTGCGATGGTTTTAAAGAGGAGGTGCCGTGTGGACGATTTCGGAAAAATAAATGATTTTAAAGCCCCAAACAAGACCCTTGCGCTTGTATTTCTAACTATGGCGCTTGTCTACAATGTCATTTTCGGCTTTATAAGAAATCCGGCGGGAACAGATAATACGCTTTCATATCTCGGCTACGATTATCCGCATGGCTTTCTTTTGTGGGGCGTGCTTACTGCAGCAGCTCTGTTTCTGAATGTCATATTTATGTATAAGAAATTCGGATATAACGGAAAAACAGGCACTGTGTTTGCAATATGTGCTGTTTTCTTTATGCCGGGCGTTGTCTTTATCAATGACTGGGGCTGGGAACAGACGGCACACCTTGTTGTTACGCTGATATTTATAGCGCTTAATTCAATAGCCGTCCTGCTTTTCTTTATACATAATTATAAAAATCATATCAAATACAAAATAACAACATATGCAATTGTTCTTGTGCTTGTGGGAATGCTTGCCGTTCAGTTTACAGTAGGCAAAAGCGGTCTCCTGGAACTTGTTCCATTATGGTTTGCAATGGTTTTGCTTTTCATAACTAATTTTACGGAGTTTTACCCACCGTTTCCTGCGGAAAAAACGGTTTCCCCAAAGCCCAAAAGCATAAAAACAGCTTTTCGCCTTGTGTGTGTACTTGGAATTTTCGGAGCGCATAATTTTTATATGAACAGAATTTATAAAGGCGCGGGTCAGCTAATAATGAGCGTTATGGGCATTTTCCTCTGCCTTGTTCCCGAGATAGGTATGGGGTATGTGAACGATATTTCCGGCGGAGATGCTAAAATATGTATAGCTGCAGGAGTTTCTTTCATATCAGGCGCGGCTGTGTGGGCAGCACGGGATTTTTTCCGTCTCAGAAGTTTGGAAAATCTTGAGATTTCAGATGAACTAAACGAAGATGATATATAAAAGCAGTCCGTATGGACTGCTTTTTTAGTATAGTTTAAAAATATATATTATCAGACCGTAAATAAACGAACTTGCCGTGCCGTATACTATAACCGGACCCGCAATAGTAAACATCTGTGCCGCTGTGCCGAGTACCATGCCCTCCTGCTTGAATTCAAGCGCGGGAGACACAACGGAATTTGCAAATCCCGTTATAGGCACTATCGTTCCTGCACCCGCATGTCTTGCAATTTTATCAAATACGCCTATTCCCGTCAAAATGGCAGTTATTATAATAATAACAGACGGTGTTGCTATTTTTATATCATCCCCGCTTAGTCCTGCCATTCTGAAAAGCTCGTTTAGTACCTGCCCAAAACAGCATATTGATCCGCCGAAAAGAAAAGCTTTTATACTGTTTAAAAGCTTCGGTGATTTGCCGCTTGCTTTGTTAGCCATTTTGCCGTATTCGCTTTTGCTTATTCCCATTTTTACCACCTTTTTTTAAAATACTATTAAATATTGTTTAACATTTTTAATTTATTATTCAAATC
>URIN01000256.1 GCA_900547915.1 uncultured Clostridium sp.
GAGATAGGAGTCCGTCTCGTGGGCTCGGAGATGTGTATAAGAGACAGCCTAAAAAGACGCCTTTCGGTAATAACACTATTTACGGAATTATTCCTCTGTGTTTTCCTCTTCTTCATCCTCAAGTTCAAACTCAAGGAACTCGCCGCATGCAGGGCACTCGATGCCGCCCTCCATAACAGTATCTTCGTCTACTGTAAACTCTTCGCCGCATGCAGGGCATGTGATAGCATATTCATCATCATCGCACTCGTCACAGCAGTCACAGTCATCACACTCGGAAAGATAATCCTCAACCTCAGCAAGGTCATCATCAATTCCGTCTACCTGCTCTGCAAGAAGATCCATATCCTCATTTACATCATCAATATCCTGAATAATGTTTTCAAGAACATCAACAATGGCTCTGAACATTTTTGTTTCTTTTTTGTTGCTGTCAAAATCAAGTCCGTCAAGCAGACCTTTGAGATAGCCAAGACTTTCTGTTGTATTCATAGGAAATCCTTTCTGAGCTTATGCGCGCTCCATATATTCGCATGTTCTTGTATCTACGCGGATCTTATCACCCTCGTTAATGAAAAGAGGAACACGGATCTCAGCGCCTGTTTCAAGAGTTGCGGGTTTAAGAGTATTTGTTGCTGTGTTGCCCTTGAAGCCCGGGTCTGTTTTAGTAACTTCAAGAGTTACAAAGGTAGGCGGCTCAACACCGAAAACCTTGCCCTTATATGAAAGAACACGGCAGATATCATTTTCCTTAACGAACTTAAAGTTATCGCTGAGGTCACTCTCTGAAACGGGAACCATATCAAATGTTTCCTGATCCATGAAGTAATAAATGCCGTCATCGTTATATGAGTAAACCATATCTTTTCTTTCAATGAAAGCGGTGGGGAATTTTTCCGTGGGGTTGAAAGTTCTTTCAACAACGGAACCCTGAATAACATTCTTGATCTTTGCTCTTACAAACGCGGCGCCCTTGCCCGGCTTAACATGCTGAAATTCAACAATCTGATAAACCTGGCCGTCCATTTCAAATGTTACGCCGTTTCTGAAATCGCCTGCTGATACCATAAATATACCTCCAAAGTTTATTCTTCTTAATACAGACTTATTTTATAATATTTCAAGTAATAAATCAATACCCATTTTGTAACTGTCTTTTCCGTAACCGCAGATCTGTTTTTTGCAAACATCGGTTATAACTGATGTTTTTCTGAAATCTTCACGGTTATGGATATCACTCATATGCACCTCAACGAAGGGCAGATAATCCTGCACGGACTCAATGGCGTCCCTTATGGCATAGGAATAGTGAGTGTAAGCACCCGCGTTTATAATAACGCCGTCATAATCTTCCCTGCTCTGCTGAATCATATCAATTATATCGCCCTCATGATTTGACTGGAAGAAGCTCATTTTAACGCCGCGCGCCTTGCCGTAAATTTTGAGTTCCTCATTGATAGCCTTAAGCGTTTCCGAGCCGTAAACGTCTTTTTTTCTTATTCCTGTCATATTGAGGTTGGGGCCGTTGAGAACAAGTATTTTTTTCATATCATAACACCTTCTGCATACCGCGAATGAAAGCGCGGCGGTATTTTTGTGTATAAAGAAAATCAAGGGGAACGAAAATCCCCGTTCCCCTTTTATGTATAATTATTTATACTTTCTTTTGCGAGCGGCTTCGCTCTTCTTTTTACGAGCAACCGAAGGCTTTTCATAATGCTCTCTTTTGCGAACTTCCTGAATAATGCCGTCGCGAGAAGTCTGCCGCTTAAAACGGCGGATAGCGCTGTCAAGAGATTCATTTTCTTTAATTCTGACCTGGCTCACTTTATTCCCTCCCTCCGACCTGCTGTCAGGGGTAATCACAAATTTTGAATATTTTTTGAATATCCGCAGAAAATTATAATCAAATAACACTGAATTGTCAAGCATTTTAGCAAATAATGTATAAAACTAATGAAAAAAGGGGCGAAAAAACTTGGAAAAAGCCGCTTTACAGCTATGCTCGCCACATATATGCTACACTATTAGGCTTTTGTTGTTGAGCCGAAGCCACCGTCTCTTATTCCGCTGGCATCATCATCAACGGTAATTCCAAACTGAAGGAATATGCCCTGAGCAAAGCCGTCACCCGCAGAAAGTGAAACGGTGTGACCATCATCATGAGCATCACATGAAAGTTTTATCATGATATGACCCTCATTTGAGGAATTGTAATAATCGGCGTCGATTATTCCCACAGTGTTGTCAAGTTGCACTCTGTGCTTAAAACCGAGACCTGAGCGCGGGAATATCTGAAGCACCCAGCCGTCCTCTATTTTAGATCTAATACCTGTCGGAATAAGTACGCTTTTCCCCTTTTCAAGCGTAATATCTACAGGCGCATAAAAATCATATCCAGCAGAGCCAATTGTTGCTCTTTTCGGAAGTTTTATTGAATCATAGATTTCCCTAACATTTTCGCACTCGGGAAAATTCTTTTTAAAATCAGCCTCAAACTGTGAAAAGCTTACTTTTTGAAATTCAGCTATTTTTTGCATACGATAACCGCCTTTATTATTCTTTTCGAATTATTTTAACATTTCAGGCGCTTTTTTTCAACATCATTCAAAAATAATTGCAACAAAAAAGCGGCTCAAAGAGCCGCCCCGGCATAGCCGTATATTTACTTAAAGTCCGAATGAAACGGAAAGAGCTTCGTTTACCTTTCCCATATCGCCTACATCCAGAGTGCCCATTTTTTCTCTGAGGCGGCGTTTGTCAATAGTGCGCACCTG
>URIN01000257.1 GCA_900547915.1 uncultured Clostridium sp.
AGAAAACACAAGCCTGATTCTTCCGTTAGAAGAAACAGCAGAAACATCCCGGTTTATTTCAAAGCGGGAATTGCAACAGCAAAGACGAAGAACACCGCATATAACATTATCATTAACAGGCAGTGAATTATCATTCAACCACTTTGCGGCAATTCTGTGTTTTTCACAATCAGAAAGGCCGTTTAAAAATTCAGTAGAAAGCTCATTTTTCACGCACGCTTCATCGTATATGCTATTAATTCGTTCTTCAATGAATTCTTCATCATACCTAAGAGTTTGAAGCAGCCGTGCTGCATGCTCTTCAAATTCACTGTTAAGATTTTTAAGCAAAGGAATTATTTCGTTTCTGATATAATTTCTTGAATAACTGCTGTCACTATTTGTACTATCTATTCGATAAGATATCCCAGTATTATTAAGGAAATCTCTGATTTCGTAAGAGGTAATTTCAATAAGCGGTCTTATAATCTTTCCTCTTACAGGAGGAATAGAACATAACCCTTTAAGTGATGTTCCTCTCGCGCACCTGAAAATCATTGTCTCAATATTATCAGACAAATTATGAGCAGTAGCTATTTTATCACACTCAATAGTTTCAAAAAAGTCGTATCTTGCTTTTCTGCTGTATTCCTCAACGCCCATTTTGTGCTTTTTGGCTTCTTGAGGAGCATTAATGTGAAGTATTTTAAAATCAATATCGTTTTTTTTGCAAAAATCTTCGCAAAAAGCCGCATCAGAAATACTTTCATCTCCCCTAATACCGTGCTCCACGTGAGCAGCAGTCAGCTTCAATGAATATTCATCTCTGATACTTAGCAGAAAACATGTCAGCATAACAGAATCGGCGCCACCCGAAAGAGCAATAAGCACCGAATCACCTTTTGAAATCATATTGTATTTTTTTACTGTTTGAAGGATTTTATTGTTCATCACCATAATCTTTTTCAACGCATCTGAATCTTGTAAATTCCTTATCAAACGTCATTTCAACGGTACCCGTTGCACCGTGTCTGTTTTTAGCAACTATAAGTTCAGTTGCATTTTCATCAATCTGACTTCTCTTATCGTCATCAACTTCACCGCTGTAATAATCAGGTCTGTAAAGGAAAAGAACTATATCCGCATCCTGCTCAATAGAACCTGATTCACGCAAATCTGCAAGCTGTGGTCTGTGACTTTTATTTCTGCCCTCTGTACCTCTTGAAAGCTGGGCACAGCAGACAACGGGTATATTAAGATCTTTAGCCATCATTTTTAGATTACGGGTAATATCAGAAACTTCCTGCACCCTGTTTTCCTTTCTGACGGCTGACTGAAGTAACCCAAGGTAGTCTATGAGTATAACATCAACATCTTTCATACGGCGTACTTTGGCTTTAATTTCAGGTACAGTAATGCTTGATGAATCATCAAGATAAAGTTCTGCTTCTTCGAATTCGCCAGCAGCGTTTCCCAGTCGAACCCACTCATCATCGGTAAGCTCACCACGGCGTATCTTTTGGCTGGGTATACCCGCTCTTGCAGAAAGAAGCCTTTCTGCAAGCTGTTCCTTAGACATTTCAAGGCTGAAAAAAACACACTTTTTTCTGGCAGTCATAGAAACATTTTGAGCAAGATTCAGAGCAAATGAAGTTTTACCCATAGCCGGACGGGCACCGATAAGAATTAGATCCGATTTACCAAGACCGGAAATATATCTGTCAAGCAGATTAAATCCGGACGGAACAGCCTGATATTTTTCTTTGTCTTCTCCGGTTATTTTATGTAAACGATCATAAACGTCATTTACGATTACATCGGAAAGCTTTTTTGGATCATCGTCCTCAGAGCCCTGTCTTATATCATAGATCTTTTGCTCAGCATACTCAAGAAGTGACACGGCATTCGAATTGTTTGAAACTGCTTCATCAATGATATGTTGGGAAAGACCTATCAATGTTCTCAAATAATACTGTTCTTCAACAATCTTAGCATATGTTTTTACATTAGCAGTTGACGGGACACTATCTTTTAAAGTCAAAAGATATTCCCTGCCGCCCGCATCATCATAAAGACCTTCTTTGGCAAGCGAATCGGCAATTACAACAGGGTCTATTCTTGCTTTAGATCCTGTAAACATTGCCATCATAGAACCAAATATTGATCTATGCTGAGGAAGATAAAAGTATTCCTGCTTAACTATGGAAACAACATCTTCCATACATTCAGGCTCTATAAGAATAGAACCCAGAACAGCCTGTTCGGCTTCTAAACTATAAGGCATAGAAACCGAGCCTAAATTATTAGTTGGCATTTTAATCATCCGTTTCTTCGGT
Organism: uncultured Clostridium sp.; assembly: GCA_900547915.1. Classification (GTDB taxonomy): domain Bacteria; phylum Bacillota; class Clostridia; order Oscillospirales; family Acutalibacteraceae; genus Eubacterium_R. The sequence goes on from URIN01000257.1 coordinate 2,316, forward strand.
TACGCTTCAGTAACCTGAACATAAATTTTTGCGCTTATTCCCTGATATACTTTAACTTCAGCTTCATAAGTGCCGAACTGCTTTACATCATCCATGCTTATCTTACGCTTATCAACTTCAAGATTTAATTCGTTCTTAATTACAGCTGATACGTCTTTAGCAGTTACAGAACCAAAAAGCTTTCCGTTTGCTCCAGCCTTGGCAGTAAGCTTGAAGGTCTTGCCCTCAAGCTTTTCACAGTCTGCTTTTGCTGCCTTGATCTCTTCTTGCTTGTGAAATTTTTTAGCGTTTTCTTTGTTATTGAAATCATTCATTGCGCTCGCATTTGCTTCAGTTGCAAGACCGCGCGGAAAAAGATAATTTCTTGCATACCCGTCAGAGGCGTTAACAAGCTCTCCTTTTTTTCCTAAATTTTTTACATCCTGTTTTAAAATAACTTTCATAGCTATACC
>URIN01000258.1 GCA_900547915.1 uncultured Clostridium sp.
GCTTTCCACAATTCGTGGATATTGCAATACGCAACAGCAGATACAGGTGTTTCTCCGTCCGCCACGTAAAAAACAGCGTGCGGTTTATCATTGTGAGACAGATACTTTATCTGAAAGCCCTTGTCTGTGCTGAGAACTATCCAGGAAATCAGATGTTCTTTTGTCATCGGGTGTTCCGCTTCGCCGACTTTTACGGTAACTTTATTACCGTTTTGTTCTATAACGGGCACGTGTTTTTCCGAGGCTCCGTCAGATGTGCACGGCTCCATAAGTTTCATATTATGCTCGCAACAGATCACCGGCATATTTTTATCTTCTATCTTTGTAATTATATTTTTACAGGTAGGGCAATAGTAAAATTTCGGTTCCATACAAACACTCCTTTGATTTTTTATTATCTTTCCCTTGATTTCATTATTTAAGCATAATAACGGCAATATTGAGGGCAAAATAATAAAAGGAAGGAAGATGTTATGGACAACAATGCATTATTTAAATTTTCTTATGGTCTTTATGTAATAACGGCAGAAGAAAACGGAGGCGACAACGGCTGCATAGTGAATACAGCGGGGCAAATAACAGATTCACCAAACAGAGTTGCTGTTACAATAAATAAAAAGAGCAAAACACACGATATGATAAAAAATACAGGCGTTTTTAACATTTCGGTACTTGACGAAAGTGCTGATTTTGAGCTTTTTAAACATTTTGGGTTTCAGAGCGGTTTTGACACGAATAAATTTAGTGATTTTTCAGACTATGAGAGAGCTGAAAACGGTGTTGTTTACATCACACGCGGAACAAATGCTTTTATAGCGGCAAGGGTTGAAAACGAGATAGATGAGGAAACGCACACAATGTTTATTGCCATTGTTGAGGAAGCAAAAATACTGTCCGAAAAGCCGTCAGCAACCTACGCTTATTATCACAGCAATATAAAACCTAAACCGGCTGAAAAAACTGCTGAGCAAACAATTTGGCGGTGCAAAGTTTGCGGATATGAATACACCGCAGAAGAATTACCTGAAGACTTTATCTGCCCAATATGCAAACACCCTGCCTCAGATTTTGAAAAAATATAGAAAAAGACCGCATACGCGGTCTTTTTTATTATGATTCAGTGTTATAAACTGCCCTGTAAAAACACGGCTCAGGAGAAACCTTTATTCTTGTAAAACCCGCTTCCTCATAAATCCTGATTGCAATTGGATTTTCTGAATAAAGGAAAGTCGGTCGGTCGCAAAGTTTTACAAGGTAAGATATGAGCTCCCTGGCAAATCCTCTGCCTTTAAACTTTTGGGCTGTTTCAACAAGGTCAAAACAATACATACCGAAACGCGTTTCAACAAGCATTGCAATACAAGCGGGGTCATTGTCATAAAAGCCGCAGAAAAGGCGGCATTTATTGCTTCCTACAACACGCCTAAGCATTCTTCTGCTTCTGTTGATTGTGTCAGGGTCATCCTTCATATATATGCTGTACAAATTATCCAACATTTTTTGAGTAATATCATTTTTATTTCTGAGTTCTCTTATACTTAGCTGACCGGAATTACTTATGCAGCATTTTTCCGTAAGCAAAAAATGCTGAAAATCGCCGAATTTGCTAACAGTAAAGCCCTGTGCTTCCATTACTATTTTATAATCTCTGTGCTGTGCGCCGGCAAGATATATTCTTGGAACCAGTCCTTTTTGTAAATAAAATGACTTGATATCTTCAAGCGCCGTGGTAAACAAGGCATCATTCAAAATACAAGCGTGATTTACATCATGCATTGTAGGATTATTGTCATCGTAAAACATTATGCCCCACGGCATTTCTATAATATCAGCATATGCCTCAGGAGCATAAATATCTGAAAGCATAATAAGTTCTTTTATATTCATTTTTTCTCCGTGAAACTTTAAATTTTCTGAGGGGCAGGTGGTTTTAATTGTTCAGATTTATACTGAGCCGCCTTTTCACAGTAATGCTGTGCATTTTGTATTATACCTTTAACAGCTTTTTCATCAATCGCAGCTTTTGCCTTTGCCGGTACACCCATAAGAAGTGTATTATCTTCAAAAGTCTTATTTTCAGTAACGAGCGCGCCTGCGCCTACAAGACAATTTTTGCCGAGTTTTGCGCCGTTCATAACCGTTGAGTGCATACCTATCAAACAGTTATCACCTATAACACAACCGTGAATGAGTGCATTGTGCCCTACTGTAACATTATCGCCTATAACGGCGGGATAGCCTGTTGAGCAGTGGACTGTACAGTTATCCTGGATATTTGAATTTTCGCCGACAATTATTTTTTCGTCATCGGCTCTGAGGACTGCACCGTACCAAACGGAACTGCCTTTTTTCAGGGTAACATCGCCCACTATAACAGCGTTGTCCGCTATAAATGCGGCGTCTTTAATATCGGGCATTTTGCCCTTGTATGATCTTATAATCATTTAATCACCTTATTAAGTCTGTTTATAATCAACGTTCCGAGAACACCTATAACAGCGCCTGTAACCGCACCCGAAAGCAGCAGCACAGGCAGATAGTAGACAATTCTGTAAGTCTGCATAACAACTGCAGCTGCGGCTATCTGACCTATATTGTGGACAGAACCGCCTATTATCGAAACACCTGTTATTGAAAGTGCTTTACAGCGTTTTGCAAGCAGCATAGCAATAAACGAGAGTATTCCGCCCGCAAGGCTGTAAACAAGCGAAAAAACGCCGCCGAACGTAAACCCTGCAAGTATTATTCTGATAACGGATATTGC
>URIN01000259.1 GCA_900547915.1 uncultured Clostridium sp.
GTATGAATTTCAAAAGAAATTCAAATAAAAAACAGGAGATAATAAATATGCCACTTGTTACAACAAAAGAAATGTTTAAAAAAGCATATGAAGGCGGCTATGCAATCGGCGCTTTCAACGTAAACAATATGGAAATCGTGCAGGGCATTACCCGCGCTGCAAAGAAGCTTAACGCTCCCGTTATTCTTCAGTGCTCAGCCGGCGCACGTAAATATGCTTCTCACGACTATCTTGTTGCAATGGTAAAGGCAGCAGCAGAGGAAACAGGTCTTCCTATCGCTCTTCACCTTGACCACGGCCCGGATTTTGAAACCTGCAAAGACTGCATTGACGGCGGTTTCACATCAGTTATGATTGACGGTTCTTCTCTTCCTTATGAAGAGAACGTTGCTCTTACAAAGAAAGTTGTTGAATATGCTCATGCTCACGGCGTTGTAGTTGAGGGCGAACTCGGCACACTTGCAGGCGTTGAGGATGATGTTAAAGTTGACGCAGAAAACGCTTCCTACACAAGACCTGAAGAGGTTTATGATTTCGTTACAAGAACAGGCGTTGACTCACTTGCAATCGCAATCGGCACAAGCCACGGCGCATATAAATTTAAGCCCGGCCAGAAACCTCAGCTCAGATTTGATATTCTTGAAGAAGTTGGCAAAAAGCTTCCCGGTTTCCCGATTGTTCTTCATGGTGCTTCATCAGTTAACCAGGAACACATCAAGATGATCAACCAGTACGGCGGTGAGATGCCTGATGCTATCGGTATCCCCGAGGATATGCTCCGCAAAGCTGCTTCTATGGCTGTTTGCAAGATCAATGTTGACTCTGATATCCGTATCGCTATGACTGCTGCTATCAGAAAGCACTTCGCTGAAAATCCGTCACACTTTGATCCCCGTCAGTATCTTACTCCGGCAAGAGAACTCATTGAAGAGGTTGTTGCTCATAAGATTGACGCTGTATTCGGCGCAACAGGCCACGCAAACGACTAATTTATATTTATTTTTCGTTTTATCCCGCTTCGAAAGAGGCGGGATTTTTTTGTAAAAAAATACTAAAAAATAAAATTATAATTTTTTCTAAAAATATTATTGATTAGCATTTTTTTTAAGCAGTACTAAAATCACTTCTGCAAATAATATTATTGCGCGAAAAGCGCAAATTTTTTGCGAGGAGATTAAAAATATGAAAAAGAAAACACAAAATATCGTTAAAGGCTTAGGCGTTGCAATGGCAGTTGGCTCAGTAATTATGGGCGCAAGTGCAACAATGGGTTCAAACAGCCATAAAACAAAAAAGACAATGCAGAAAGCTGTAAATTCCGTTTCAAATTTTGTTGACACCGTTTCAGGAATGATGTAACAAAAAAACGAAAAATTACCGCGGCGCAAAAGAAAAAACGGCGGGAATCCGCCGTTTTTCTTTACATATTTTAATCATCAAGTGAAAATTTTGTTTTGTTTATGCGCTGATCTTTTATATCGCCTATAAACGATGCAAAATCAAGCCCGTATGCTTTCCCGTCCTCAAAAATATCGAGCAGCGGCAAAAGCACAAAAAGGCGTGCTTTAAGCTGTGGGTGCGGAACCACCAGATTTGGTGTTCTTATTATTTTATCTTCCGCAAGCAGTAAATCAATATCAATTATGCGCGGCCCGTTTTTAAAATTACGCACCCTGCCGAGACCACATTCAATACCAAGACATATTCCAAGCATTTCGTGCGGGTTGAGTTCACTTTCACACATAACAGCGCAGTTGAAAAAATCCTGCTGTCTTGCGTAACCCACAGGTGATGTTTCATAAACAGCGGATTTTTTTATTACAGCTGTTTTGGGAGCAAGTTCAAGAGAGGCAATGCCGTTTTTTAAATTCTGAAGTCTGTCTCCCATATTTGTGCCCAATCCGAGAACATATTTCATAAACTTAATCCCTGTTTCTTACAATATTTACCGCCATATACTCAAAATCAGCATTTACAGGCGCCTGAGGTTTTTTAAGAGTTAAATCAACAGAAAATACGGCGGGATATTCATCCAAAATTGCCTTAGCCGTAACATCAGCACATTTTTCTATCAGATTATATTTTTGAGCAGTGAAAACACGGCGAACAGTTTTTACAACTTTTGCATATGAAACTGTATCTTCCACATCATCGCTACTGCACGCTCTGTTCATATTTACACTGATGATTATATCAAGAACAAAATCCTGCCCCTGCTCCTTTTCCTCCGGGTTTACTCCGTGATAAGCAAAAAGTCGCAGTCCTTTAATAATTATCTTATCCATTTTTATTACTTATTTTTAACCACTACTGCTGTGCCTGAAGCGCTTACCATAACCATACCTGCGTTGCCGAAAGTCTCGTAATCAATATCAACGCCGACAACGGCATTTGCACCAAGCTGCTGTGCTCTGATTTCCATTTCTCTGATAGCTTTTATTCTTGCGTCATTAAGTTCGTTCTCATATCCGCCGCTTCTGCCGCCTACGATATTTCTGATAGACGCACCGAAGTCCTTTAAAAAGTTTACACCTGCTACAACTTCGCCTGAAACAATGCCTTTATATTCAACAATTGTTCCGTTTTCAAGAGTTGGTGTTGTTACACTAATCATAAATATTCTCCTTTTTTCTAATTTTTATATTTTTTAAGGCATCTGCCATCAAAATACCTTGTTTTTCGTTTTTTACATCATGAAGCCTGATTATATTGACCCTGTCTCTTATACACATCTGACGCTGCCGACGAATAGCC
>URIN01000260.1 GCA_900547915.1 uncultured Clostridium sp.
TTGCTGATACGGGAGCAGAACTTGATACAGTTGTTGACGAACTTTCAGAACTGTACAGGGCAGAAACTGCTCAGGGCAAGGATACTGAAACCTCGGCAGAGAGTCGTATCATTGTAAAGGCTAATATAAAACCCGATACTTATGGTAATGCTGAAATGATAAACGGTACTGACGATATATATATTTATCAGTATGAAACAGCGGAAGTAGCAGCCAGCGCCCTCGAATATTATGACTCCCTAAATTATGTCGAATGGGCAGAAACAGACGGAATAATGGAGGGGCAGTCTCTCTCATACGGTAACGGAATGGTTGGAGGAGATGAAGCAAAAACCTATGTTTCTAATCATAGTGTTGACCTAAATGATGTAAATGTAGCGCTTGTTGATTCGGGTGTTCTGTTTTCAAACTCAATGTTTGACGGCAGAGTTACAGATTCGGGTGTGAATCTGTCTGATACAGGTGATAAAAATACGGCTTTAGACGGCAATGGTCATGGATCGCATATTGCAAGCATAATCGTAGATAATACAACGGATAATGTGCATATAAAGGCATATAAAGTGTTAAATCAATATAGAGTCGGAACGCACCTTGCTGTTGCAACAGGTATAAATATGGCGGTTGAGGATGGCGCAGATATAATCAGCCTTAGTATTACATCAAAAGACAGATCCGAACTCATTATTGATGCCGTAAAGAATGCTTATGAAAATGGCGTAATTATTGTAAACAGTGCAGGCAATAATTCAGACGATGTTGCAAATTATTATCCTGCTAATATGGATGAAGTATTTACTGTTGGCGCTACAGATGAATTTGGTCGTCGCGCGTTCTTTACTAATTTCGGTGAAGAAATAGACTTTGTTGCACCGGGTCAAGATATTGAAATGACCGGCTTCCGTGAAAGCACAGATACGAAATATCCAACAGATAACGGAACATCTTTTTCAGTTCCTTATGTTACTGCGGCAGCCGCTATGGTATTAAGTGTTGATCCTAATCTTGGAATTGAAGAGGTAAAGCAAAGGCTTATTGATTCATGCATACCTATGGAATCGTTGCAATTTAGAGACGGATTTCATCCGATTGAAGATTATGATCCTGTTACAGCTTGGTATTTGGCGGAAAGCGATCCTTTAACTGAAGAAGAGTGCTACGGTTACGGAATGCCTCAAATTCTCAAAGCAATGGAAATAACAGAAAACAACAGTCCTGTTGAATTTTCTGTTCAGTCGGGTTCTTATCACGAAACCTTTGAGCTTACACTCACCTCTGATGAAGGTTCTGATATATATTATACAACTAAAGAAGTTTATCCTTCTCCTGAAAATTCCACATTATATACAGGACCCATAACAGTTTCAGAAACGATGTCAGTAAGAGCAATAGCTGTATCAGCAGATAAATCGAAAAGTGCACCTGTTGCGTGTAAATATTTTATGTCTTACTATGCTGACGAAGATGATTTTGAAATTGATGACAGAGGGTACATTACAAAATACAAAGGTGATTTGCGTGAAATGATAGTGCCGGAAACCATAGACGGTATAACTGTTAAAGGTGTTGCTGAATATGGTATTAGCAGGCAATATTTAAGAACCATTGTATTCCCTGACTCTGTAGAAAATTTGGAAGATTATGCGTTATGCAATTGTTATAATATTGAATTTCTAATAGGTCACGGCATAAAAAGAATGGGGACTGAAATGACCTGGAGTGAAATACTGATTCTTGATACGCCTGCGGTCGAATCAATCGGAGAACTTGCATTTCAATATGTTGGTCGGGAATTATATCTGCCTGAACTCAGGGAAGCCGGTAATTATCTCTTTAACGGTGCACAAAATCTAAAGAAAGTTAATTTTCCGAAGCTTAAAGCAGTAAGTTACAAAATGTTTTCAGATTGTTATATTTTAAGGACTGTAAAATTGGATAGTGTTGAATCCGTTGATGCGGACGCATTTGCAAACTGTTATCTGCTGAAAAATATTTATATGCCCGAATTAAAACATTTGATCAATGTTAATGAACCGGATGAAGGAACTTTCCACAGATGCTTTAATCTGACGGAAGTAAACTTTCCGCTTGTTGAAGAAATTCCTGAAAATTGCTTCGACTACTGTCTGTATCTTGAAAAAGCGGATTTCTGCAATGTGGTTCAAATAGCCAATTTGGCTTTTAATTACTGTAATAGTTTAAAAGATATAAATTTTCCAAAATTGAAAGAAATTGATTACAGAGCCTTTTTCAGTACAGCTCTTGTTGATACTAATCTTCCATCGCTAATCACCATTGGTAAAGATGCTTTTTGCAATTCTACAATCAGTTCGTTATATGCACCCAATCTTGAAAAAATAGAAAGCACTGCTTTTTCGTCTTTTAATGAAATGCATGGCGAATACGGTCAAAATACAAATTTGAAAACACTTTATGCTCCAAAACTCACAACATTATCCGACGAGGCTTTGGCTTATGCAAGCGGACTTACTGAACTTGATTTACCAAACCTTAAAACCATAGGTGAAAACGCTTTCTACGAAAGCGGAGTAAATTATCTTTACGCACCTGAACTTCAAACAGCGGAAAGTCTGCCTATTGCCGAAAACTCTGTTGCAGTTGTATCTGATAAACTGACAAGCTGTACATTTGAACCGACAAATAAAACCTTGACTATCCAGGGAGTTAAAGACTCATACAGTCAAGAATATGCAGACTTAAACGGTCTTGAATTTATAGATGTTGAC
>URIN01000261.1 GCA_900547915.1 uncultured Clostridium sp.
TTCTAGTATCAACAAAGCTTCGTATGATATCAGCGTGAATTTAAATGCACCATATGATGTACAACTCTTTGATGATAAGCAGGTATTTGATGAATATATTCGAGTAATTGAAGAAGAATATACGATTGTTAATACCATTGAGTACAACATTTATAAAGAGCCGAATCATCAGGTACAAAATTTCTTCCAATCAGAATATTATGATTTTGACCCAGTCTTGAAGTTAAGTGATTATAATAGGTTACTGGAATTAAGAAAGATGCCGTTGCTTTCTTTAAATGATAACGAATACTATATAGTTACAAATAGCAAGTTTGCATATAAGGTTGAAGATAACAAAGATATTGAAACCATAACAGTAGCAAATAAAAATTTGAAATTAAAAGGATATGACACTAAGTCTTATTGGAACTCTATAACTAATACTGGCAGATTTGTTGTTGTACTTCCAGATAAATATGTTCAAGGACTTGAAGTATCAGAAAATCATTTGATTATAGATACAAAAGAAGATACAGACGCAGAATTAGAAAATAAGATAAAAGAAGATATGCAACATCAATTAGTAAAGGTTGATGAAAATGGAGAAATAAATGATGAGTCGTATAGAGTAAACGTAAGAGGTGCAGAAATAGAACAACAAAAAGCAATGGTTGCAATAGTAGCCAGTCTGTTTATGTACATTGCATTTATTTTGATTTCCGCAGTAGGAACAATTTTGGCAGTTCAATCATTGAGCGACTCTACTAAATACAAATATCGCTACTTGACCTTGCGAAGATTAGGAATAAATGATAAGTCGCTATTTAAGACAATCAGAAAACAATTATTGATATTATTTTGTGTCCCTGCAATATCAGCAATATTATGTTCTTTTGTGATGATGTCGTCATTGAATAATGTGTATCAACAAATTTTGGGAGATAAACACCTTTATCTAATGTACTTTGGCTTGAATTTAATTATCTTCTTCCTAATTTATAGTATTTACTGGATAGCGACGTATATCGGTTTCAAACGAAATATCAATGAGGAGAGTTAGATTTTTCTAGCTCTCCTGCTGTGAAATTATTATAATGGTAAATCAAGGGGGTGTTGAAATGAGAATAGCAATTATCGAAGATGATGAAATCACTCGTTTGGAGCTTTCTAAACTATTGAACACACAAGGATATGAAACAGTTTTATTGATTGACTTTGGAAACCTGACAGATGAATTAAAGCAATATTCCATAGAACTGGTTCTGCTTGATATTAACCTGCCGTATGAGAATGGCTATGAAGTATGCAGGAAAATAAAACAAGTCATGCCAGTACCGATTATCTTTGTAACAAGCAGAGATACAAATGCTGACGAATTGAAAAGTATTCAAGTGGGTGGGATTGACTTCATCACAAAGCCGTATGACACGCTTATTCTTCTTGAGAAGATCAAGCGTGCATTGCAGTTATCAAACCCGAATAATTTCCGTGAGCTTGTTAAAAAAGATTGTACCCTTGATTTACATTTATCTATTTTGAAGTATCAAGAGAAAAGCATTGAATTGACAAGAAATGAATTTCGTATTTTATACTACTTCTTTATGAACGAAGATAAAGTTATCAGTAAGGAAGAACTATTGGAAAAGCTGTGGAACGACAAATATTATTTAGACGAAAATGTATTACTGGTTAATATGACCCGTCTAAAAAAGAAAATGAAAGAAATCGGTATTGTTCATTTATTGGAAAATATACGAGGAAAGGGTTGGAAACTGTGAGCTTTTTTACATTCTTAGAAGAAAAAATAACAGAGATATTGTTTCAGCTTTTCTTTCTTGCCTTAGTAGCATTTCTCTTGATTTTCTACGGTGTAGATACGCTATTTGTTGTATTGCTGGTAATTCTGTTCATCAGCATACAAGGGCTTTTTCAATGGTGTTTGTATCGGAAGAAACGTAACGCTTCACAACATATTATTGATTTAGTAGACGGACTGGAAGAAACCTACTATATTGCAGATGTTTTACCAAAGCCAAAAGAATTTCAAAATGAAGCCTATTACTACGCACTAAAAAAAGCCTGCAAATCTATGAATGATGAAATCGGTAAAATCACAGAGGAAAAGCAGGATTATCAAGAATATGTGGAAAGTTTCGCCCATGAAATTAAAATACCGATAGGAGCATTGTCTTTGACGTTCGATAATACGAAAAATTACACGTTAAAAAAAGAAACAGACAAGATATTTCAGTTGGTGGAACAAATGCTCTACTATGCAAGGAGTGAAAATACGGAAAAGGACTATTTTGTAAAACAGTTGCAGTTAGACGAAGTGATACATAATGTCATTCTGAAATTTCGTCATTCACTTATGGAAAGGAAAGTAATTATCAATATCCATGACATAGAGAATGTTGTATATACTGATGAAAAATGGCTGACATTCATTCTATCTCAAATCGTGCAAAATGCGATTAAGTATTTTGACAAGCAGGAAAACAAACTGACGATATACAGTCAAGACAACGGAACAAATATACTGCTTGTAATTGAAGATAATGGCTGTGGAATAAAAACGTCTGATTTATCCCGTGTATTTGAAAAAGGCTTTACTGGTTCTAACAGAAACAAGGCAAATGCAACAGGTATGGGACTGTATCTATCTAAAAAATTATGCGATAGGTTGGGATTGAAATTGGATATTGCTTCTACGGAAAAAGAATATACAAGACTGACCATTACAT
>URIN01000262.1 GCA_900547915.1 uncultured Clostridium sp.
AAATAATATATGTTAAAATCAATATGGAGGGAGACGAATGATAATACTGATTTCAGGCGCAACGCACACCGGAAAAACGTTGCTTGCACAAAAACTTCTTGAAAAATACAAATATCCATATCTGTCTCAAGACCACCTTAAAATGGGGCTTATCAGAAGTAAAAACACTTCACTTACAGTTTATGATGACGATGCACTTGCACCTTATCTTTGGAATATTACCAAGGAAATAATTAATACAGCTATTGAGAATAAACAAAATCTTATAATTGAAGGCTGTTATATTCCTTTTGACTGGCAAAAAGACTTCATCAATGACTATCTGAAAAGCATAAAATATATATGCCTGATAATGACCGAAAAATACATTGAAAACAACTTTGATAAAATAAAAGAAAAAGCCGGCGTAATCGAAAACAGGATTGACGGCGGCGATTTCAGCAAAAAAGACCTTATTAAAGACAATCTGAAAAATCTAAATGAAGTAAAAAAGCACTCCCTCCCCTATGTACTAATAGATAAAAACTACAGCGTTGATACAGAAGATATCTTATGAATGTGAAATTAAGGAAATTAACTGAGGAAGATGCAGAATATCTGAAATTATATGAATTCAAAAATTCGGACACTGCAGAAATAATAAACCTTATTGCGCTTTGGAATAAAAATGAATATCAAGGAAGATATTTTGAAATGTTCGGTTCAGAATACGATGGTAAACTTGCGGGATTTTTCAGCATTGTTGAAACCGAAGACGGAAAAATAAGCATAGGGCCAACCGTATTTAAGCCGTACAGAAAAAAAGACATTGCATCTGCAACAATGAATATGATACTCAAAATTGCGAAAGAAAAAGGATACAAAAAAGCAGTGGCGCAGATTAGAACTGAAAACACAGCAAGCATAAAACTGCATGAAAAAATGGGTTACATAAACCAAGGCAAAATTATTAATAAACATCAGAATGAAGTTTTCATTTTTGAAAAGGATATATAATCTATAGAATACGAAAAGCTAATTCAACAATAAAAGATTTGCTTAGCCGATTTTATATCTGTGAGGAAAATTATGAAAGAACGCGAGAAAAAGATACAATTATGGTTTGAAATGTGGCTTAGGAAGGACTGCTCGGGAATAGAGAATTTATTTTCGTCCGATGCTATCTACACAGAAAGCTGGGGACCAAAATACATAGGAATAAATAAAATAGAACATTGGTTTAACGAGTGGAACACTCGCGGCGATGTTCTAAAATGGGATATAAAGCGATTTTTCCATAACGAAAATACAACAGCTGTAGAATGGTATTTCAAAAACGCTATGAAAGACGGCAGGACAGAAGAATTTGACGGCGTTTCTCTTATTGAGTGGAATGACGAGAATAAAATTATCTCATTAAAAGAATTTGGCTGCAACATCAATAATTACGATCCATATAAAAACGGATGTGAACCAAAATTAAAAGATGAAAGCCCACTTTGGTATTGATACGAACTGAATTATAATAAAAAAAGGCGGATTAAACCGCCTTTTTGTTTTACCTATTAAAGTGCACTGAGAAAAGCATCTAATTCTTTTCTCGATTTCAACAGGTATGTTTTTTGGGGATATTTTGCTTTAATTGACGCAAATTTTGTCTTTCGAGCCTTTGAATACTGCTTCCAGATAACCCAATAGAAAAATTCGGGATCCATTTTTTCCATGCAACCCTTGGCAATGCTTTCCCTTACTTTTCCTTTGTATTCAAGATTGCGTCTGAATGCCTGTTTCATACAAACAAATCGGTTATAGCAGAGAATTATTATCATATCAGCCTCTTCAAGACGTTCTTTTTGATAAAACTCACTGTAATTGCCGTCTATAACCCAACTTTCATTCTGCATAAAATCGGCAACCATTCTTTTTCCCTCTTCTCTATCCCTTATCTGCCAGTTTTCTTTAAAATTAACTGTATCGAGATAAAGAAGAGGTAAACCGTAATGCACGGCAAGTTGTTTTGCCAGAGTGGATTTTCCGCTTCCGCTGAAGCCCATAATTGCTACCTTCATAGTAAATCCTTTCTGACTGAGACACAAATAAAATATATAATACAAACAGAAAAAAGTCAACTGCTCAACAGAAAACACATAATCACAAAACACTTATAAAAAAAGCCGGCATATGCCGGCTTATTCATTTAATCGCTTACACTTTGATAAGCAAGTTCAGGAATCTTTACATCTGAGATTGAAAAGTGGAAATTAACGCCTGTTGATTTAGATGCTCTTGCGATGATCTGAAGAAATTCATTGATCTCATCCTTGTTATCAACAAAAAGATCTAATGCAGAATCTACAAAGACATCTGTAAGATCATAATCACTTGCGCAAAGCCCCATAAGGAATCCACTAAGAGCCAAAACGCTGTCTATTTCATAATCATCAGCGTTTATAAGGCGAATTGAGCTTGGCAATTCAATGTTGAGTTTATCTGTGCAATCAACATAAACCACATTACCAGCGCTTGTACTCGCAGTTGCAACAGCAGCCTCTGCCATAATTCTTGTTTTACCTATACCTTTAATACCTGTTATGTATTCTACCATAAACAGCACCCCTTAAAAAATATATATCAGATCTAACTGACATATTCATAATAACTGATATTTATAGATATATGTATAAGAAAATGTACTGTCTCTTATACACATCTGACGCTGCCGACGAATAGCCTTGTGTAGAT
>URIN01000263.1 GCA_900547915.1 uncultured Clostridium sp.
ACGATATAGGAGTCCGTCTCGTGGGCTCGGAGATGTGTATAAGAGACAGGTTTTGCCGTAATCAACTTTCATAAGCTGAGTATAGACTTCCTTACGAAACGGTGTTACTCCGACAAAAGAAATAGGTAAATCAAACGATTTTCTTTTCCCTAGGAAATATTCATGAAGCTGCTCTGCCGCATTCTGCGCAACACAGGACGGCTGAAGTTTCATATCGTTTTCACAAAAAGAGAACGAAACGCGAATTATCTTTTCGTTCTGTTCAAAGACGCCTAATTTTCCAAGCGGAGTATCAAGTGAAACAAAATGCAAAGCTTAAAACCGTTTATTACTCGTTAGTGCCTCTCTTATTATTGAGACCCTGGCGAATTCTTCTTACATCAGCAAGTGCCTTATAGAGAGAATCGTCAATAGCAAGAAGAGTATCATCGGCATAATTATTTACAGCCGTAAGCATTTCTCTGCTCTTGTTCTGAGCGTTTGTCAGCATGTCGTTTGCCTTGGTGGTAGCATCGCCGAGAATTTCAGAAGCCTGATTTTTTGCATCCTGAATATAGGCGTCTCCCTCTTCTTTCGCCTTAGCCATAATATCAGCAGCCTCAGCCTGAGCAGTCTGTGTAATCTGATCGCGGGCAACAAGTTCTCTGGCCTGAGCCTGAGCCTGAGCAATGATCTCATCAGCTTCTTTCTTTGCTTCATCAAGAATGCTGTTTCTTGAATCAACTATTGCCTTTGCCTGCTTTGTTTCCTGCGGGGTATTAAGGCGAATATCCTCGATGATGGTTTTGATCTTATCTACATCAACAAGGCTCTTTTTTGTCATAGGCATTGAGGTAGCGTCATCAAGCACGTCCTCAAGGTCTTCAAGCAAAATATCTGTATTAGTCATTATTTATTTCTCCTTTGCATCTTAATACTACTTCATCTAAAATCTCTTCCGGCACGAAGCGGGAAATATCCCCGTCAAGCCGGCAGACTTCTTTAACCATACTGGATGAAAGAAACATATTCATACTTTTTGCAGTAAGGAATACCGTTTCAGTCTCCGGCAAAAGGCTTTTATTTGTAAGAGCCTGCTGAAATTCATATTCAAAATCAGACACAGCTCTGAGCCCTTTAACAATTGCAACTGCGCCTGTTTTTTTGGCGTAATTTACAAGCAACCCGTTATAAGTATCTATTTCCACATTTTCCTTTTTTACACATTTTTTTAAAAGCTCTACACGCTCATCAGTTGAAAACATAGCATGCTTTTCACTGTTTGTCATAACAAGCACGATAACTTTATTAAAAAGATCGGCAGCACGCTCTATGATATCAATGTGGCCGAGAGTAACCGGGTCAAAACTGCCCGGGCATATAGCGATTTTCATTATATTAATCCTTTCGGTAAAGGGTTATTCTTGTTTTACCGTAGCGTTTATTGCGTATTACGTTCAGCGAGCCTATGCTTTCAGGAAGTTTCTCTGTGGACGCAGTCTCACAAACTATGAGAGCGTTTTCGTTCACCCTGTTTTCAAGCAGCGGCAAAACTTTCATAACAAGCCCTTTGTTATAAGGCGGGTCTAGAAAAACAATATCAAACGCAGGGCATGACGCCGCATAGTTTTCGGCATTTGCGGGGATTACCCTTGACACCTTTGAAAATCCGCACTTGCTGATATTGCGCTCAACTATTGCCCTAGCATTTTTATCCAGCTCAACGAAAACACACTCATGCGCTCCGCGTGAAAGTGCTTCTATTCCCAGCTGACCCGAACCCGCAAACAGATCGAGTACCCTTTTACCTTCTATATCAAACTGAAGCATACTGAAAAGCGCTTCTTTAACGCTTTCCGAAGTAGGCCTTGTAACATCATCTCCAGGCAGGGTCTCAAGGCGTCTGCCCCTTGCGCTGCCGGTAATAACACGCATCATAATAAATCACCGCGAAAACCGGCGGAAAAACTTTTACACCCGCCTGAATTTATACACATTACATTATACATTTCAACATTGCAGTAGTCAAGTTTAGAAATATTATTTTTACAAATTATGATAAAATTCGTAAATATTTCTCGCGTCTTTTTTGCTGATTGACGGACATTCAGAAAGACTTTCCTCCGATTGTTCTTTAACGGAAGAAATAGTCTTGAAATGCTTTAAAAGCGCCTTAGCTTTCTTTTCCCCTATTCCCTCAATCTGCATAAGTCCCGATGAAAAAGTGCTCTTCGTATGCTTTTTATGGTGATATGAGATAGCAAAGCGGTGCACTTCCTCCTGAATATTTGAAACGAGAGTAAATGCTGAACGGTGGGAATTTATTTCTATTTCCCCGCCGCCGTATGCAATTGCACGAGTACGGTGCTTATTATCCTTTACCATTCCGAAAACCGGAACAGACAAATTCATTTTGCTGATAACCGGCAGAACGGCGTTAACCTGCGGCTGTCCGCCGTCAAGCAATATAAGATCAGGCAGAATTTTGAAAGTGCTGCCCTCTTCATCATTATAATAATGATTGAAACGCCTTGTAAGCACTTCATTCATTGAACCGACATCATTCTGACCGTCAAAGCCTTTTACGGAAAAACGTTTATATGCCGATTTCATTGGTCTGCCGTTATGAAAAACAACCATTCCCGCAACATTGTCTGCACCGAAAGTATGAGATATATCATAACTCTCGATATATTCAGGCGGTTTGGGAAGCCCTAAAAGCGAAGCAAG
>URIN01000264.1 GCA_900547915.1 uncultured Clostridium sp.
TTATCTCAAATGCAAACGGAGTGTAACCTCCTGTGTGAAACCCAACAAGAGCATCATTAATATACACTTTTGCAATCTGATCGACCGCGCCAAAATGGAGAAATATTCTGCCTTTATTAAAATCGGACGGAATATCAAAATACTTTTCGTAATGAAGATACTCAGTCGGTTCAAGCACCCTGCCAACGCCAGAAAGAGGAGTCTCAGGTGAAAACGGGACTATTATCTCCTTTGTAAAATCAGACGGAAGTTCTTCATTATGTGAAAATTCACACGTCCAGCGACCGTTAAGATTGATATAGCTGTTTCTGACAAACTGCGGACGCGGATACTCTGCAAGCGGACAGTTCTTATCAATTTTTTCACCGAATTCAGTGAGCATCTTCATTCACCTCGCTGACGATCTTAGAATTTTCTATTCTTACGTGTTTATTGCATATTTCAAGAGCCGCCTTTTTGTGGCTGACGATAATGCAGGTAACATTCTTCATTTCCTTTAAATTCATAAGGAAAGCCTTCTCTGTTTCCTCATCAAGAGCAGATGTGGCTTCATCGAGCAGCAGCACTGGGGAATCGCTAAGCATCGACCTTGCAATGGCAAGGCGCTGCACCTGGCCCTCTGATAGTCCGAGCCCTTTCTCCCCTATCACGGTATCAAGTCCGTTGGGAAGCTCTTTAATAAATCTGTCCGCACAAGAAATTTTGATAGCTTTTTCTATTTCCTCATCGGTGACATCTGTGTGAATAAAAGTGAGGTTATCGCGGATAGTTCCGGAGAGAAGCATATTCCCCTGAGGCACATAGGAAAACAACCGTCTTGTGTGTTTATCAACAGGAATATCACCGTCATCGGTTTTGATATAAATACTGCCGCTCTGAACATTTAGAACTCCGAGCAGAAGTTTGAGCAACGTACTCTTTCCGATTCCCGAAATACCTGTAATAGCAATAAAATCTCCTTTTTCAACTTTGAGAGAAGTATTATCAAGAATAAGGTCTCGGTCATATTTAAATGTTATATTATCAAAATCTATTGATTTAAGATTTTCATATGTATCTGCAACATCAATATCATTTTCGTTGCTTTCTTTTTCATCAGGCAGATTAGCAATTTCCATAAGCCTTTCAGCGGAGGCTATAACACTGTAGTACTTCGGAAGTATCGCCGAAAGACTGGCAAACGGCCCCTGCACCTGATTTACAAGTTGAAGCATAGCGGTAACAGTTCCGTAAGTCATGCTTATTCCGCCCATACCTAATAATCCGAAAGCGCCGTATGCAAGGGCAAAAACATATCCTGCATTAAACACTGTTGAAACACCGCCGCGTGATGCAATGGTCATAAACCTGCGTTTCATTCTTGCTTTATAATTCTTTTCCTGAAGTTCATCGGCTTCGTCTGTAATTCTTTTCTCTGCTGAAAATGATTTTACAACAAGCAGATTTATTATAGCTTCCTGAAAAAAAGAGCGTGTGCTGCCTTCTGTTTCCTGAACACGTTTATGAAGCTTTTTTAGAGGGCCTCTGAAAGCGCGCAGGCATATAACTACAAATATTCCGCCCGCAACAAAAACAAGCGCAAACACCCTGCTTATAATAACAAGATAAATAAAAGCGCATAAAAGCTTTACAATATAAAATGTAGAATCAGGAACGATAGTCGTAATCCCGTCTGTAACAACGGTAATATCATTAAACAGTCTGTTCTGAAGTTCACCGGTATGATAGGAAGTTATCTTGGAATAATCCTTTTTCATTATCTGCTGCAACAGATACTTTCTGTACTCCATATCAAGCCTGCCGCGGCAGCGTTCAGAAAAGCTGTTGCTCAAAAGATTCATAGACAACTGCAGCATTATAATAACGAAAAGCGCAATAGCGTACTTTAATACATAACGATAATCGTGATATTCAACCGCGCCGTCAATAATATTTTTTGAAAAATTGGCAAATACAACTGAAAGACTTGCCCAAAATATATTGGCTGCCATTATTACAGCTATTTTACCAAATTGTTTTTTACTGAGGCCCATGAGCCATTTGATTACAACAAGATCGCTTTTTTTGAATTTTCGTTGAGAAACGTTGTCTGTCACTGCGTGTTACCTCGTTTTAAAATTCTTTTTACCTTGTTTACTGCTCGCTTTGAATAACAATAAAGCGGTCTGACTGGTAAAAGCGCCACCCAAACTTTTGAGTAGATTTTATATAGGCGGTTTGCTTTGAGATCAATATATTTTTTACCATTTTTATAAAAACCTCTCAGCACGCCTACTATCATATCATCTGTTACATACTCTTTTCTCAGGAGATTATCCCCTACTATAACATAATGATCACTGCACACCTTTATAACTCGATGCATTATATATTTACCATCATTAGTTACATATACCGGAATATCGTATTTTTTAAGCCTGCCTTCAGGTTTCACAATAATGATAGTATCCTGCTGATTATGAATAAGAGGCTCCATTGAAGTACCTTTTGTAAGACCAGTATAGATACCATTTTCCTGAACAGCCTGTCTGATTGATTTCAAGTTTTCATTTTCTGTCAAAACAAATCACCCAACAAACAAAATACAATAGAAGTATAACATAATAAATATTTATATGCAAATATTTGAATAAACAAAAAAGCTGCTCGAAGGCAGCTTTATATCTGTCTCTTATACACATCTCCGAGCCCACGAGACGGACTCCTAT
>URIN01000265.1 GCA_900547915.1 uncultured Clostridium sp.
ATATGTTATACTAATTATATTGCGCAAAAAAAGTAAAAATATAAACGGGCTGCAATATATTATGCCGTATTTTTGGGCATAAAAAAGAACCTCTCAATATCAGAGAGGTTCTTGTAGATTATTTAGCGGTTATGCCTGAAAGCACTGTTGAATAAAAAGTATTTGTAACAGTTGTTGTATTGTCTACATACCAGGTGTTGCCAATTTTAACAACATAAACATCAAGAGAAGTTATAACTGTTCCGTCTTCAAGCGCGCCCTGAACTGTTACTTTCTGTGCATCTGAAATATCATCTGCTGTAATACCGTATGTTTCAAGAATTGCGGGGTCAAGCGATGATTTGTATGAAGCAAGGTCTTCAACAGGAGATGCGCTTACAACTGAACTTGTTATCTTGTAGTCCTCACCATACTCTTCCTGATAAAGACCTACTGATTTTTCCTGAACAATTGTTTTTCCGTCTTCACCTATAACTTCCTCAGTTCCTGTTACAGCGTTTCCGTATGTTGAAACATTTGATTCAAAAGCGGTGAACATAACTTCATCGTTAAGGAAGTCATCGCCGAAAATAGCTTTACGTTCCTGAACGAGGCGGCTGAAATAGTTTTTGTAAATGGAATCGTAATCATCCCAGCCGTAAGTTTTTATCAGCTCAACATAATATGGATACATAGTATCGGCAAGCTTGCCGGCAAGTGTACCGTCATCGTTAAGCGTTGCTTCGGACTGATATTTTTCGTTGTCGTAACCTTTTTTCTCTTTCTGGATTTTTTTAAACTCTTTGCTGTCCATACCCACTTCATAATCCGGGTAAATGAGAGGATACATATAGTAAATACGGATAAAGTCACCGTATTTTTCACTTTTTGCAGAAATCGTGTAAGCGTATGCGTTATATCCGTCTCCGCGCTGAATGATGGTGTCTGCATAGTTGAGCGCAGTTTTTTCAGGGTCAAACGCAATGTATTTCTGCTGGAATGCATATGAGGTGGTTACCGCAAGAATAGCCGCTACAACAACGAACGCTATAATTGCGTAAAGTTTGTAGTTAAAGCCTTTTTTTGTATCTTTTTCTTCCATTTCACGCACCCCCTTATTCTGCCTGAGCCTGAGGCTGAGCGTCATCATCGGCAGCTTCACTGTTTGCGGCAGCAGCTGCTGCACGGCGTTCTCTGAGTGCCTCGGTAATCATTTCTTTCTTCTTGCCTACGTTGTCATAGAAGAAAATGGGTACCATCTGAAGAACTACGAATATTGCCGGAATGATTGTGTAGATCATAAGCATGCGGTTAAGTGTTGTGTCACTCTGTGCAGCGTAAGCAACATTCGGGTCAGTTGATATCTGATACTGGCTCCATGTGTAAAGAAGCCATGGGCCGAAGCCCTTTGTGCAGGCGGAAGCAACCTTTGAGAAAAGTCCATAGCCAGCATAAGCAATACCGTCCTGCCTCTTGCCTGTTTTGTATTCTATTTCGTCAACACAGTCCGCAATCATAATGTTTGGCGTTGTGTTTGTGTTGCCGTGCTGAATTCCGCAGAAGAAGTTGATGATAAGGAACGGAATAATAAGTTCTTCCTTGAATCCGATAGAGCTTGAAACAAGATAAAGGATAGCAAGTGATGAAGCTCCGTATACACAGAAGAGAATGAAAGTTGTTTTTGTAGAAAATTTCTTGAGCACAAAGTTTACAAGCAGTGTGCCAACCGCTGTGCCGATACCCATTGGAAGCAGAAGCGCAAGCTTCAGATCTTTTGAGCCAAGCAGATATACGGCTATGTAAAGGGAAACTGTGCCGTAAACGCCTCTGCCGAAGCCTGTGAACTTTGTAAGTGAAACCATAAGCAGGTTTTTGTTGCCGAATACAACTTTAAGCGAATCCTTGATGCTTACTTTTTCCTGAGTAAAAGGAACACGCTCTTTGTTGTTTGCAAAGAATATCATAACGAAAAGTATGATGCCAAGGCAGCATACAGCCGTTGAAATGATAAGGTCGATACCCTGGCCTTCAGCATTTTTGAACTGCTGTTGACCCATAAGGGCTTTCATTACAGCACCTACAACGATGATAACTACCATGCCGCCGCTCTGACCAACTGAACGAAGGAATGATGAGATCGATATAGCTGTTGAACGCTCGCTTGGATTAGGAGAGCAAAGCGAGCCAAAGCAGTTAGAGGGGCTCTCAACTGCACATGAAACAGCTGTGTAAAGGCTGTAAATTATAAACATCCACACAATTGCCAGTGTTTGTGAATTTGTGTTTGGTGCAACGAAAACAAGAAGAGCAACTACTGCAAGCGGAACAACGCCAAAGCCCACCCATGGCTTTACCTTTCCGAATTTTGTCCTTGTTCTGTCAACCAAATAACCTATTACAAGCTCGCAGACAGCGCCTACGATACCTGCAACGAAAAATACATTTGAAATTGCTCCGTTCATTACATCGCTGTCAAATCCTTTGCCTTTGAAAGCGAAGTCCGCAAAGAAAGTCGCTGTGTAGTCCGGCATCCAGCCCGTAAGCAGGGCAACACCGAAAAGACCTATGCCGAAAGTAATGATCTCGGAGAATTTCATATACTTTTTGCCGCCGTTTTTCTCGTCAGCCATTTAAGAAAGACTCCCTTCAAAATGAATATTTCACCCAATTTTAACAGCTGTCTCTTATACACATCTGACGCTGCCGACGAATAGCCTTGTGTA
>URIN01000266.1 GCA_900547915.1 uncultured Clostridium sp.
AGATAGGAGTCCGTCTCGTGGGCTCGGAGATGTGTATAAGAGACAGTAATATAATAATGCAATAAAGCAACTAAATGTTGCAAAGGGACTTTAAATGGAAGATATAAAAGTTTCGGTTATAATACCCGTTTATAACGCTCAGAAGCATCTTGAAGAATGCCTGAAAAGCGTAACGGGGCAGACTCTCAGAGATATTGAGATAATCTGCGTTGATGACGGTTCCACCGACAACTCTCTTAAAATTCTTGAAAAGTTT
This sequence comes from uncultured Clostridium sp., assembly GCA_900547915.1. Lineage (GTDB taxonomy): Bacteria > Bacillota > Clostridia > Oscillospirales > Acutalibacteraceae > Eubacterium_R. The sequence continues at coordinate 257 of URIN01000266.1, forward strand.
GCCGAAGATGACAGCCGCATTATCATAAAGCGCCAGCAAAACCTGTACGCAGGCGCGGCAAGAAACAACGGAATGGAAAGCGCGCGCGGCAAATATCTTGAATTTTGGGATTCGGACGATTATTTTGAAAAAAACGCACTTGAGATACTTTATAACAAGTGTGAAAAAGAAAAGGCGGACATCTGCCTTTGCGCCGCTTACACAGTTGACGGAGAAACAGGCAGGCGCGCGGTTGACGAAACATTTCTGAAGCGCCGTTTTCTGCCGAAAGAAAATGTTTTCAGCATTGAAACAGCGCCCGAGTATATATTCAACATGGCATCAAACACGCCGTGGCAGAGAATGTTTCGCGCGGATTTTATAAGGGAAAACCATCTTCAATTTCAAAACCTGCGCCACGCTAACGACACTTATTTTTCGCTTATGGCAACTTATCTTGCAAAGCGTATAACATACACTGAAAAACCACTTGTGAATTACAGAACCAACAACAGCGAAAGTGTTACTGGAAAAGCTTCCGCCGACCCTTTGTGCGCATATAAAGCTTACGCCGCAGTGTATGACGAGATAACAGAACGCGGTATATCTGACACGGCGCTTAGAAGTTTTTACTCCAAGCTGATTTCGGGTCTTATCAGAGAGATAATGACGCAGACAAACGGTGACGCTATGAACACCGTTTATTCGAAGATAAAGGACGAGGGAATATCACGTTTCGGGCTTGACAGACACACCGAAGCGGATTATTACTACTTCAAGAGTGATTTTGAGGATATGTGTTTTATAAAAGAACACGATCTTCCCGAATTTCTTATGTATAAATATAAAAAAGAACGTGAAATCCGTTTATACTATAAAGGCAAGGCAGAACGATCACCGTTGATTCGTCTTGCAAGAAAAGCGGCAAGGCTGCTGCCTGCAAACAGCAGCCTTTATGACAAAGGAAAACGCTTTTTGCGTTTTAAATAATAAGGAGTTTAAAATATGGAAAAAAAATATGACTATCTGATAGTCGGCAGCGGACTTTTCGGAAGTGTTTTTGCTTTTGAGGCAGCTAAAAGAGGCAAAAAGTGCCTTGTTATTGAGCGCAGAGACCACATTGCCGGCAACATATACTGCGAAAACGTGCACGGCATAAACGTACACAAATACGGCGCTCATATTTTCCACACCAGCAGCAAGGAGATATGGGAATATATCAATCAGTTTGCCGAGTTCAACAATTACATCAACTCGCCCGTTGCTGTTTATAAGGACGAGCTTTACAACATGCCTTTCAATATGAACACATTTTCTAAAATGTGGGGCATAAAGACGCCGGCTGAGGCAAAGGCTATAATTGAAGAACAAAAAGCGCAGTACCATATTGAAAATCCTAAAAACCTTGAGGAACAGGCGCTTTCTCTTGTAGGCAAAGACGTTTACGAAAAACTTGTTAAGGGCTACACAGAAAAGCAGTGGGGCAGAAGCTGCACCGAGCTGCCGTCATTTATCATAAGGCGTCTTCCGGTAAGATACACTTATGACAACAATTACTTCAACGATCGTTTTCAGGGTATTCCGATGGGCGGCTACACACAGATATGCGAAAAGATGCTTAAGGACGCCGATGTTTTGCTTAACACTTCGTTTGAGGACTATAAAAAATCACACAGCCTTGACGGTATGAAGATTGTTTACACCGGAAACATTGATGAATATTTCGACTACTGCTTTGGTGCGCTTCAGTACAGAACTGTTAGATTTGAGACAGAATATTTGCCCGATGTTGACAACTATCAGGGCAACGCCGTTATAAACTACACCGACCGTGAAGTGCCGTACACCAGAATAATCGAGCACAAGCACTTTGAGTTCGGCGCAGGTGAAGGCACGGTTATTTCAAAAGAATATTCATCAGAGTGGAAAGTGGGCATTGAGCCTTACTACCCGATAAACAATGATGAAAACAACGAGCTTTATAAAAAATATGAGGAACTTGCCGACAAGGAAAACAACGTTATTTTCGGCGGCAGACTCGGCAAATATAAATATTATGATATGGACAAGGTTATTGCCGCTGCATTGCAGACTGTTAAAGACGAATTTGAGCAGTAACACATATCTTAAAAAAACACTAAATATAAATATCGCTTTATAGAAACCAACCTGAAAGGCGGAGAAAAATGGCAAAAGTATCAATAATAGTGCCGGCTTACAACGTTGAGCCGTACCTTGTTGAATGTATGGAAAGCATTACAAGGCAGACCCTTGAGGATATAGAGATTATCTGCATCAATGACGGTTCCACAGACGGCACACTCAAAATTCTGAAAAGCTATGCGGAAAAAGACCCTCGCATCGTTCTTATTGACAAGGAAAACGGCGGTTACGGCATAGGTATGAACATCGGTCTGTCTGTTGCAACAGGCGAATATATCGGCATTGTTGAGC
>URIN01000267.1 GCA_900547915.1 uncultured Clostridium sp.
GCTTATGCTTCTTGGCTCAAAAGGCACAACCGGAACTCAGGCATCTTTCCTCGAACTCTTTAACGGAGATCATGAAAAGTGTAAGGAGCTTGACAGAAAGATTGCAGAAAAAATGGGCTTTAAGTCCTGCTTCCCTGTAAGCGGCCAGACTTATGCAAGAAAGCTTGATACTATCGTTTGCAACTGTCTTGCACTCATAGCGCAGTCCTGCTGCAAGTTTTCAAATGATTTAAGGCTTCTTCAGAATCTCAAGGAAATAGAGGAGCCGTTTGAAAAGCATCAGATAGGCTCTTCGGCAATGGCTTACAAGAGAAATCCCATGAGAAGCGAAAGAATCGCGTCTCTTTCACGCTATGTGATGATTGATGCGCTCAATCCCGCGTGGACAGCTTCTGCTCAGTGGTTTGAAAGAACTCTTGATGACAGTGCTAACAAGCGTGTATCTGTTGCTGAAGCATTCCTTGCAACGGACGGTATCCTTGATTTATATATTAATGTAACAAGCGGACTCGTTGTTTACCCCAAGGTAATACATTCAAGGCTTATGAGCGAGCTTCCGTTTATGGCAACGGAAAACATCCTTATGGATGCCGTTAAAAAAGGCGGCGACCGTCAGGAACTTCACGAAAGAATCCGTGTTCATTCAATGGCAGCGGCTGATGTTGTTAAAATGCAGGGCGGCAAAAATGATCTTATTGACAGGATTGCGGCAGACCCAGCGTTTATGATGACTAAAGAAGAGATACTTTCCACAATGAAACCTGAAAACTTTGTGGGCAGAGCACCGCAGCAAACGGCGGATTTCTTAAACGAAGTCATTAAACCTATACTTGATGCAAATAAAGATCTGCTTGGCATCAATGTTGAAATAAATGTATAACCGGAGGTAAAAATGATACAGTTAAGTGTTTTAGACACATTTGCCAATCTGTTTTCCAATTTCGGAAACATTACCTGGCAGCAAATCGTTATGATCGCAATAGGCGGACTTCTTGTATTCCTTGCGATCAAAAAAGAAATGGAGCCTACGCTTTTGCTTCCAATGGGCTTCGGAACAATCCTTGTAAACCTTCCGCTTTCCGGCGCAATTACTCAGCCGGGCGCAACCGAGGCGGGACCTATCACAACGCTTTTTGACGCGGGTATTTCAAACGAACTTTTCCCGCTACTCCTTTTCATAGGCATAGGCGCAATGATCGATTTCGGTCCGCTTCTTAAAAATCCGTGGCTCATGCTTTTCGGCGCGGCAGCTCAGTTCGGTATCTTCTTTACCTTCTTTGTTGCTTCATTCTTCTTCGATTTCAGAGACGCCGCTTCAATCGCTATCATCGGCGCGGCAGACGGCCCCACATCGATCTTCGTTGCTCAGGAACTTAATTCCGCTTATCTCGGACCTATCATGGTTGCGGCGTACTCGTATATGGCGCTTGTTCCCATTATTCAGCCGCCTGTAATCAGGCTCTGCACAACAAAGAAAGAGCGTCTTATCAGAATGAAATATCAGCCGGGTGAAGTTTCAAAGCTCACAAAGATTCTTTTCCCGATAATCATCACAATTGTTGCCGGCCTTGTTGCTCCTAAGTCAGTTGCGCTTGTAGGCTTCCTTATGTTCGGTAACCTTATCCGTGAATGCGGCGTTCTTAATGCTCTTTCAGAAACTGCTCAGAATTCACTTGCAAATATCATCACCATTCTTCTCGGTCTTACTGTTGCATCAAGAATGCATTATGAAGAGTTCCTGCAGTGGCAGACAATTCTTATCCTCGCACTCGGTCTTGTAGCATTTGTATTTGATACCGCCGGCGGTGTATTCTTTGCAAAACTTCTCAACATCTTCCTTCCGAAAGATAAAAAGATCAACCCCATGATCGGTGCAGCGGGTATTTCAGCATTCCCGATGAGCGGTCGTGTTGTTAACCAGATGGGTCTTAAAGAGGATAATCAGAACTTCCTGCTTATGCAGTCAATAAGCGTAAACGTATCAGGTCAGATTGCATCAGTTATCGCGGGCGGTCTTATCCTTACCCTTGTTGAAGAGATAATTTAACGGAGGTAAAAATATGTTGAATTTACTTGCAAAACTCGGCGCAATTTCAATGGCACTTGAGCTTCATCCCGATTCATGGAAAGAAACACTTCCAATCATGGTTATCGGAATGGTTGGCATATTCCTCGTTATCGGTGTTATTATTCTTATTACTTACGGCCTTAACAAACTTTCAAACGGCAGTAAAAAGAAGAATAAGAAAAAGGACGATAATGAGTAACCGCCGTAAAAATAAATAACTTTAAGCATATATCGGTGCTTTAACAGCATTTAAGCCGCTCTCTTATGAGGGCGGCTTTTTTGTCAGCATTTTCTTTTTCTGTTTTCAAGATCGAATATGAAAACAGCACATCCCAGCAGCATTAATACGGATAGTGCGGCATTAACACTTGTGGGGCGCACTATCGTTTCGGAATAATTTGAAAACACCTCACTTCCCGTTGGAAAAAAATGAATAAGAGCAGTGCAAACAGCACAGCTTATTACCCCGTTTATCACACGCCAAAGCAGAAAATCAATGTATTTCATTCCTGTTTCTTTGATTATTGTATATATCTGCAAATGAATACATAAACCGCCGAATGCAAGATAAAAAGCAGTTATATAAAGCGGCATGTTGGGAGCGCAC
>URIN01000268.1 GCA_900547915.1 uncultured Clostridium sp.
AAACCGAACAGTCTCAGAAAGAAGAAAAATATGTGCCCGCAAAAAAGTTAAGCGTTAAAACAGAAGGTGCAATCTGAAAAGATAAACAATAAAATAAGCGGTCCGGATTTTCCGGACCGCTTTGTAAATTAAAGTTTACATGCTTTATCAGCCGTAATATTCGTAATATGTGTCATCGTAGCCGTCGTCATAGCTGTCATCATAATCATAGTAATCACTATAATATGAATCGTAATCAGAAAACGCATCGTCCATATTTTCAGTTGCGTAAAATATTGTTGCAAAACCTGCTACGTATACTATGATTACAAAAACGATTTCAAGAATAAAACTTACAAGCGCACATATACCGCTGGTTTTTGCCGTCTTGGGGCGTTTGTCTTTCATAGTAAGGTAAATAATAAGACCGGCAAGCGGAACCAAAAATGAAAGAATAGCAAATCCTACACTTGCCTTTTGCTCCATAGGAGGCTGATACGGCGGATAAAACTGCTGATTAGGAATCTGGTTATATGGCTGCTGATAATTCTGTTGGTAGTTTGGTTGTTGATAATTTTGTTGGTAATTTGGCTGCTGATAATTCTGCTGATCGTTTGGCTGCTGAGCCTGATAATTTTCCTGTTCGTTATTAAAAGGCTGAGTTTCCTGAACAGGTTGTGTGTTTTGCGCATCCGCAGCGCTTTGCTGAGAGGTTGTGTCCTGCTGTGGTTCTGTATAATTATTGAAGTTTTCGTCTGCCATATAGATGCAAACCTCCTTTCTTTACTGTAACTCAATAATACCATATATATGTTACAACTGTCAATATAATGTACAACTTTTTATATATAAATGACTTGTTTTTCATATGTAAACTACAGTTTACATACAAAAAAGCGCAGACTTTTGTCTGCGCTTTTTGATTATTTGTTTTTATTTTACGGTGAAAATAATCTTGTCTTCTGCCAAAATACTTGTTTTCATTTCCATTTCTATGTTTTCAGAATTTTCAGGAACCTCAAAGTATACTACTGAATGAAATGTTCTTCCCGGGGAAATGGTTTCAAGCGCAGGGGAAGCATAATCATCAGTGTAATAGTACTCATCGCATTTTGCACCGTCTGCATAACAGTCAAAATATGCAAGAGAGCAATCAGCATCAGAAATGTTTTTAAATTCAAATTCTGCTCTGATTATCTTGTTTCCATCTGCCGGACCTGCATACTCTTCGTAATCTGTGTAATCGGGATCACAGGATATATATGATATCTCAAGCCCGTCTACTGAAACGGATGTTCCAGCTTCGATGGGTGATGTTATATTTGTGTCATCAGAGCTTGACTGTTCACCTGACTGTGATTCGGATTGGGTGATTGGTTGAGTTGAAGCTTCGTTGTTTTCTGAATTACCTGAGAAAGCGCTTCCTGCAATTATTACAACCACAACCACAATGATGAGCCAAAACCACCATTTTTTATAAATTGGCTTTTTTATTTTCTGCGCAGGATAAGCATTTTGATTATTTGTATATTGCCCTGCTGCACCTTGGCTTTGGTAAGACTGTTGTTGTTCGTTGTATTGATTACTGTTGTTGTTTTGATTATGGTTTTCCATTTAACACACTCCTCGTTAATTTATATTCTAATAATAACACATAAGTATTCAAAATGTCAACATATGTGTTCATAAATTGTGCAAAAAAATACTACACTCTAAATAGATAATGAATAGGAGTGCAGCTATGTTTATACCAACACTTGATTCCAAAATAGTGGGCGATGTTATAGCCGATTTCAGAAAAAAGAAAAATCTAAGCCAGGAAGTTTTAAGCGGACTTGCAGATATCGGAAGGACTCATCTCAGTGCAATAGAAAGAGGAGAGCGAAAGCCCACTTTAGAAACGCTTTACAGAATTTCCTGTGCTTTAAATGTTAAAATGAGCGAAATAGTTTCTGAAATAGAAAATCGCATTGACGATGATTAGCTTTGAAAAGTTATGTAAACTGCGGTTTACATATAGAAAAGGCGTGGAATGTTGCCCACGCCTTTTATTGTTTAATATTAGTTGTCTGTATCAAGGGTGCCGCCGAATTTATCGTCGCTAATTTCATATTGCTCGTATCCTGAATTCTGCCACACCTTTACATAGTCAACAAGAAATTCACTTTTGGTTTCTGTGTCAAATGCACCTATCTTTTGTGCGTGAGGACCCCATTTGTCACCCGCGTCAATTTCACATGTCAGTCTTAAAAATTCTTTTACATGAGATACGCCTCCTGCTGTGGTTGCCCATGTGGCGTTTCCGTCAATGTAAAACACATAATATTCAGGAGTCCATTTAAGAGCGTATGTGTGCCAACCGTCATAAAGATCCTGTTCAAGTTCAGTTATGTAAGCTTGTGAATCTGCATATTCTCCATAACCGTTCCACAAAAGCGCATGACCCATTTTGCTGCTTTTGCTTTTTCTGAATGCGCTTTCGAATACGTCAATTTCAGTTCCGTCAACGCCTTCGGCAGACGGTTTTCTCATGTTCGAGGACTGAAGCCAAAACGCAGACCACATACCGTCTGCATCAGGCAGTTTTGCACGTACCTCAAAATAACCGAATGCCTGTGAAAAGAGCAGTTCGTCATTTTCACCTTTGTTGCTGTTTTGGTCGCCGTTGATTTTACGGGTCTCAATTCCG
>URIN01000269.1 GCA_900547915.1 uncultured Clostridium sp.
GAGATAGGAGTCCGTCTCGTGGGCTCGGAGATGTGTATAAGAGACAGCCATTGGTACAAATGATACTTCAGTGTCTCCAGGCAATGACTTAATTTCATCTTTTGAAGGTTTAAAAAGAGCAATATCCTCTAAAGCCTTAAATTCTTTGCTTCTATAGAATAACTTAGGTTGATAATTATCTATAACATTTTGAGCCCCCTCAATAATTCGTTGATATCTATCAAGTTCAAAAACAATTTGTCGCTGAACTTCAAGCGGCGGCAACGGAATTCTTTGTTCTAAAACAATATCTTTCGATATAGAAGGCGGATTAGCCCGAGTTGCCCAATTAGATATATCTATCGAATTAAGGACATACCACATAAATTTAGGCATAATTCTTTCATTACAAATTATACCCATAACATTATTATCAAATATTGCAGGTTCCGAAAGAATCCGTTTTTTATTTGTTGCAATAGCCGCTCCTATTTTAGGAAAAATCACAGTTCCTTTTGGTGAAGTAATCCATTTTCGTTCTTGAGCTATTTCTATTGAAACATAGTTCCTACTATCGTGCATTTCTATTTCATTACCTGCCAAATTCATATCTCCAACTTTATAAAATGGGATTGTGCCTGCTTGACCCTGCAAAGCAACCGGAAAACCATACCCACTTACTAAAGTTGCTACATCACCTATCGTAACAATATCATAATTTGAAATAATGGCTTTTTGTTCTCTATATCTACTACCTACAAGAATATTTGAGTTTCTATGTACTTTATCAAACGGGATTATTTCAAATCCCACTTTTAACATATTCTCAACCTGATCTTTATCAAATTTTCGATATTCCTCATATTTACTCAAATCACTTGGGGTATCAAGTTTGCGCCTATGATTGTCAAGTGTATATCCATCACTTTTAACATCAAAATACCAAAAGCTTTTGTTTCTTTCTGAATCTTTAATTTTTTGATTTACTTTCGTGGCGTAAATGATGTCCGTTTTCACACCTGTATAAGGCAAAAACACTCCCTGCGGCAGTGAAATAATACTCTGCAACTGACAATTCTTTAATAGATATTCGCGTGTTTTCGTCAAATCTTTTCGGAATAAAAAGCCCTCTGGAACTACAAGAGCCATACGTCCATTCGCAGAAGCACTATTAATTGCTTTCATACAATGCTGAACGCAAATACTATCACCATTCGTACTTGGCAGATCATAAAGTTTACCATATTTGGTTTTCTGTGAATATGGCATATTCGCAAGAACAATATCAAATCCATTATGATGAACTACACCGTTTTCATCAGTATACGTTGATGTTCCGTCTATTGGATTTGCAAGGCTATCTTTCATTTCAATATTACTGTGTCCATCACCTGCAAGAATCATATTCATTTTTGTTATACGCGCAGTGTTAGTAATTTCATGCCCATAAACTGTTTTTTCACGCAGTGTCTTAAGATTTGATTCAGTACGGGCCATGTTATTATAAATATGACGAAAGCTTTCAATTAAAAAGCCACCCGTTCCACAAAATGGATCATAAATAGTCTCACCAATTTGTGGATTCACCAAACGAACCATTGTTTTTACAATATGACGAGGCGTAAAATATTCACCTAAATCATTTTTTGTAGAAGTAGATGCTTTTAAAAAGTATTCAAATGCATCTCCCTTAACATCACTATCTACATCAGTCAGCATAAGAGGATCAAGTTTATCCATGATCTCTTGCAATATACTCTCATCTCTGATTTGTAGCGGAGTAAAAATGTCTGTACTATAAAGAGTATTAAGTCTATCATAGACCGTATTATTAATATATTCAATTCTTGCTGAAGATGGAATTTTTTTAATACTATCCCAACTGCAGGAAATATCAAACTTGGTTTGAATTCCACTTTCTTTTTTGATTTGTTCACTCTCACTGATAAGTTTAAGAAACAGAATATTAGCGAACTCTCCAAAACGCTCAATGCCGGCTCGCAAGCCTTCTCCACGAAGCATGTTATTTGCCTCATCAAATATTCTGATGAGTTCTTTACGGTCATATTGAACTTTTGGACTGACTGTATTTACCTCATAAGAAGTCAAATATCTTAACGCAAGTGCCTCACGAATAAATTCATCGATTTCTTCTCCATTTAAAATGGGTGGTCTATTTGCCACAGTGTGGAAAGCCTTACAAAAAACACCATCTGTAGCAAATACAAGAGGAGCTTCAATGGCTCTTGCATAATCTATGCCTTGTTCCAAAGCAGTATCAATTCGAGCTCCTTTCTTTTTCGCTTCAATTACAATAAGCGGTTTATCACTTTCTTTAGAGTAAAGGACATAATCTGGTCTTTTTCCCTTGAGTTTTTTCTTTTCTGCTTCAGTCTTCGGCTGCTCATAATATACATTTTGGTCTTTTCCATCCAATTTCCAACCAAGATTTTCAAGACTACGATCAATGAGTACACGGGTTTCAGCCTCTAAAGGCATTGTGTTAATATTCATTATATAACCTCCTTATTACTCATTTTATCAATTTCTATATTTGCTTTGTCAGTAAGGGAATATTTTCCTCTTGTGCTAAGTTGAACGATATATCCATTATCTTTTAATTCACCAATAATTATATCTGTCTCTTATACACATCTGACGCTGCCGACGAATAGCCTTGTGTAG
>URIN01000270.1 GCA_900547915.1 uncultured Clostridium sp.
CGTCTCGTGGGCTCGGAGATGTGTATAAGAGACAGCTATAAAATATAGATTAAGGGGTAAATTATGAGTATTACAAAAACTTTTTTCGGCAAGGTTAAGGACGAAAGCGTTGACCTTTACACTATTACAAACAAAAACGGTGCGAGTGTTTCCATACAGACACTCGGTGCAGGCATACAGGCAATAAACGTGCCTGACAGAAACGGAGTTATGAGAGATGTTGTGCTCGGCTTTGACAAACCCGAATACTACGCAGACCCAGATTTAGGTTATCAGGGACTTGTTGTAGGCAGGGTAGCAAACAGAATAAGGGACGCGAAATTCGTTATGGACGGCGTTGAATATCACACTCCGAAAAACCAAGGCACATGGACGCTTCACGGAGGCGGCAGATTCAGCTTTTCTGTTTGGGAAGTTGAAAACACTACAGACAATTCCATTACTCTGAAAAAATTCTCTCCCGATATGGAAGACGGCTTCCCGGGCAATTTCACAATGAAAGTTACATACACTCTTACTGATGAAAACACTCTGCGTGTAGAATACTCTGTAATGAGTGACAAAAAGACGGTTGCCTGCCCCACAAATCACGCATATTTTAACCTGAGCGCAGACCCGCAGTCCAATATTGAAGATCATCTGCTTAAAATAAACGCCGATTTCTTCACTGAAACGGACGATGATCAACTTCCAACAGGAGAACTCGGTAAGCTTGCAGGAACTATGATGGATTTTTCCGAAATGCACAGAATTGGAGATAAAATTGACGAACCTTTCAGAGCAATAATTGACGGAATAGGTTATGATAATAACTACTGCCTCAGAAACAAGTCAGGAGAACTTGCTGAAGCAGCTGTGCTTTATGATGATAAAAGCGGAAGAAAAATGAGCGTATGGACCGACTTGCCGGGAATTCAGCTTTACTGCGGAGGATGGCTTGCAAAAAGCGGCAGCCCAGGAAAGGCAAACGGCACCGTAACATACAGACGAGGAGTTGCTCTTGAAACACAGTTTTATCCCGACAGTGTTAACCACGCAGACAAATTCCCGTTTAAATATGTTGAGCCTAACAAAGAGTTCAAAACGGTTACAGAATTCAGATTTACAGCAGAATAACAATGAAAATGCGCACAATTTTATAAAATGCAACTGATAGTTGCGCAAATTCAAACCAGAATTGGTGGTGTGCAACCGAATTAATCTGCTACAATGAAGCCGAGGTGATGATATGAATATTGAAACAGCTACAAGACTTTACGAATATAGAAAAGCACACGGTTATTCACAGGAAGAGCTAGCCGCAAAAATAGGAGTATCAAGGCAGGCAATATCAAAATGGGAAAGAAGCGAAAGCAGCCCTGATACAGATAATCTGATTGCGCTTGCACAGCTATACGGCGTATCTCTTGACACATTGCTTATGGGTGATGAAGAACCTGCAAAACAGGAAATTGAAACTGATAACGCTTCCGCGGAAAATGACAACGATAATTGTAATAATGAAACAACTGCAGATGCCGCAGAAAGCGAAACAGAAAATGTACCAGACAACGCTCAGGAAACTGCCGCAGGGAACGATTACACGGTTCCCTCAGAACAACCCCAGGATAATATTATTTATTATTCTAACACGGGGAATGCGCAAAATTACTCAAACGCTCCCGTAAAAACAGCATATTATACTCCCGCGCCGAAAAAGAAACTAAGCAAAGGCGCTAAAATAGGAATAATAGCTGCCGTCATAGCGGCTCTGATAATAATAGCCGCAGTAATTGGTATTGAGGCATATTCTGAAATCAGAGAAGAGCGCCTTGAAAACGCAATGGAAAATTCAACGGAAACAACAACCATGGCACCAAGCAGTTCGGCACAGGGCGGAACACCGGGAGCCAATTCGGCAGATGCGTCTTCAATCAGCAAGATATCCGTTGAATGGGGCAGCGGAAATATAAATGTTTCTTATTATGACGGCACCGAAATACAGTATGATGACGGACTTGACGCAAATGATGATTGTGCTCTTGTAAGCAGGATAGAAAACGGCGAACTTAAAATATATTTTCAGAGAAACGGCCGCGCAAGCATACAAGAACAAAAAGACCTGCAGATCAATATACCTAACGGCATGACGCTCCGTGAGTTTGATATTGACTGCGGCTCAGGCAACATCACAGTAAACGGAATTACTGCATCAGCCCTTGAGCTTAACAGCGCTTCGGGCGACATCAATGCAACAGGCGCGTTCACATCAATTGATGTTGAAACAAATTCAGGAAACGCACAGATAACAAACACTTCTGAAACTATAAACAAAATAGACGCAAACTCAACGAGCGGCAATATTGAAATAACCGTTCCGCAAAACTTAAGCGGATTTTATATGGAATATGAGACTGTGTCAGGCAATATAAGCAACGATTTCGGAGCTCAGACAAACGGTTCTTCAAGAAACGGAACAGCAAGCTACGGCAACGGCTCAACAAAGATTGAAGTTGAAACTGTAAGCGGAAGTTTTTCGCTTAAAACCGCTCAATAAAACATATTATATAAATAAAAGCCTGCGGCAACAGCCGCAGGTTTTTTATATGTGAAAATAAGTTTATTATTGAAAATAGCTGTCTCTTATACACATCTGACGCTGCCGACGAATAGCCTTGTGTAG
>URIN01000271.1 GCA_900547915.1 uncultured Clostridium sp.
CTACACAAGGCTATTCGTCGGCAGCGTCAGATGTGTATAAGAGACAGGAGTAAGGCTGCGCAAATCTTCATTGTTTTTTACAATGCGTGAAGGAGCACTGAGAGCACACATAACAACACGGTAATAAGCACTGTCTCTCGGGTGCGGAACAAGTGTTCCGTCAAGAACAGACAACCATATTTCCCCTATCATTTCCCTGAGCGGTTTATATCTGAACCGCATAGCATCCGCCTTTGAAACACCTTTTGTAAGCCCAAACGAACGCAGCAATTTATAAACATCCCACACAAGAGCAGTATCTATTTTACGAACAAAAGGTTTAAGCAAAAGCCAAAATTTTCCAAGTTCTTCTCCGTTTAAATTAAGCGCATCAGCACGCTCAATAAAATCTTGCTTTTCACGGCATTTCGTAAGATTGAAAATCAAATCACAGGCGTGTTTTGCAAGAAACAGCTGCGCATCTGTCTCTCTTCCTTTAAGAGTGAATTTTTCAAGGTGCTCAACCTCGTAACTCAGCGTATTGTCATCGTTTACGGTAACATTGACAATTGGTGCAGGATAACCGCACAAAGAACCAACGTTAACTTCCGTTATCTTGTTGCCCGAAGCACTTCTGAAGTAATCTGTATTTTGAATATGGCTGTGACCGACAAACATATATCTGAGCCCTTGATCAGCAAAAAACGATGCTACCTCTTCCCTGTTTTCAACGCAGGTTGAACCGCCTGTTATTAGCGGCGATATATGAGGGACAAGCAGATGATGTTCTATTCCTATCATAAGAGCACCGTCACGTTTTGCATTTTTAAGCTGTTTTATTATCCACTTTCTGCACTCGGGTGTAAATCCCGCGTGATCATTTTCATTTTTGTCATCATTCAGGCAAAGGACACGTACTTTATCTGAAAGATTTATTGTATAACATATGGTGCCTATATCCGTAATAAAGCTATCGGCCGCCTGTTCGGGGCCAAAATCCTTATAAAACTCAGGCAATTCACTGCTTTTCATAACAGGCACATCATGGAAAGTTTTATCTTTTTCAAATCGGCGCGGATTTTCATCGCAGCACCAGTCATGAGTGGCAGTAATAAGATAAACAGGCTTCTTCTTTTTAAGTTCATACAATTTTTCGCGAAATTCAATATGAGAAACCCTTTCGCCATCATTAGTAACATCGCCGAGAATAAACACAGCATCCGTATCGCTTGCGGCTATTTTTTCAAAAGCGGCGTCAACTATTTCCGCCGTTTCAGCAAGACATTTTTGGTCTGAGCCCGAGCGCAGTTCATACGCTTTTCCGCTTGTTCCCAGCGTTTTGGAATAATAATGCGTATCCGCAATAAAAGTTATTTTCATATCATCACCGAATATAATTATACCTTTATCCGTCAGTTCTGGCAATACCCGCAAAAACAAAAGGCTCCTTTAAAGGAGCCTTTTGATATTGTGCATTAAATTACTCGTTTACAGCCTGCTTTTCAGCTTCTGCCTGTTTTTCTGCTTTACGAGCTTCTCTTCTTTCCATGATCTCTTTCATCATCTGTCTGTGGCCATCGCCAGTGATGTTATAGAAATGCATAGGAATAAGCATAAGCAGGTAGCCGATTGCGGGAACAAGTGTTGTAAGCAGGAAAAGCGCCCAGTTTGTCTGAGTATTCTGAACAAGTGAACCCTCCGTATGCTGAATATATCCGGTAAAGCCAAGAACAGCAAGTCCGATTGAAGATGAAAATGTGTTTTCAATCTTGCCTGTAAAGCTCATGATTGAAAGCATAATGCCCTCAACACGTGTGCCTGTTTTCCACTCAATGTAGTCAACCGTTTCAGCTTCCATTTCTTTCTGAATAAGGTTTTTAAACTCAAGCGGAATAGAAGTTAAGCCTGTGAAAAGAACGATGAGTATACCAGTAAAGATACCAACACTTTCGCCTGCGGCTTTATTCATAAGACCGTTATAACAGGTGATAGCGAAAAGTGCGTGAAGAATTATTGCAACTACACAGCAAGCCTGATAGAACTTTTTGCTGTCTGACTTCTTGCCGAGAGTTTCAACGATTTTCGGAACGATAAGACCCGCGATGAGAAATCCTGGGAATTTAACAACATCGATGAAGATATTGTATTTTCTGTTAAACATAAGGTCTGCAACGAAATAGAAAGAAACCTGCTCTGCGATCTTACATATTACAAAGAATATGTTGCCGAGGAAGAGCATAAAAAGCGGTCTGTTCTTGAAAAGGAGCATAAGGCATTCTTTTACTGAAGGAACATCCTCCCTGTGCTCTGCTCTTTCCCTTGTATTTTTATATGTAAATCTTGTTAAAAATACTATTCCGATTGCTGAGATGATAGCCGATGTAAGATAAGCCTGAGGTGTGTGATCCTTGAAATAAGGAAGAAGCGCCGCGCCTGCAACAAAAACCTGTGGAAGCGCACCGAGAACGGAACGGGTAATTGAGCTGATACCGAAAAGCTTTGTTCGCTCAATTCCGCTGGGCGTAATTGAAAACGCAAGTGCGCCCATTGGAATATCAAACGCGGTGTACGTAACATCAAGGCCGATGAAAAGAATGGTTGTATAAATGATGTTAAATATAGGAGATGCATCAGCACTGCCTATGAAGAAAAGTATCATTACAATTGATACAAAAATAGGTG
>URIN01000272.1 GCA_900547915.1 uncultured Clostridium sp.
GCTCGGAGATGTGTATAAGAGACAGTATCAGGGTTGACCCTTCCTGCAGTATCAGGAGGCAATGCCAAAAACAGAAGTTGCCTGTAAAAAGGATCATTCAATCTTTCATATGATTCTTTTTGTTCTTTTTTTAAATTTGACAAACGTTTCAGATATGTAAAGAATTCCTTTATTATTGTAAAGAAACCAACAATAATCATTATTGGACCTATCAAGGCAATACCTCTTATCCTTCTGACCCCATTTGCAATTGCGAAAATCAGTACTGCAGTCATAACTGCCCCGATAACTATACACAAAAGTGAACTAATAAACACATTAGGTCTCAGAATGAATTTATCTGATTTTTTAATTCCTTGAATAGAGATTTCTTTGAGTCGATCTTCATAATAAAAATTTCCACAACGCGGACATTTTTTTATTACCGGACCATACCCAAGCGATGCTTCTTTAGCTGATAATTCAAGAACTGCTCCACATTGTGAGCAACATCTTTGTTCCACTGTATTTCACCTTCATTCAGGAAAATCCTTTTGTGCAACCAGGTTACTCAACCCGTAATTTGTACCTTCACATCCATGAAATGAGATTTTAAACTTTTGGATTCCTGAAACATCAAAATCTATTTTCTGCGGTAAAACTCCCGCCTGCACTTCAGGAGAAGTATATAAAAGTTTTCCATCTCCGTAAACTTCAAAATATCCAGGGCTTTTGTAATCCTTATAATAGTCTTCGAGGAAAAGAGTGCCTGTGACTGTATCATACTTTCCTTCAAGGTTGTAATACACGTTCCACGAGTTTTCATTGGTATCCTTATTATCATACCAACGGATACAATGGGGCATTGTCTTATTATCGTTGCTCTCCATAGTGATATCGAATTCCGCTGAACCATATACATCGCCGCTTTCATCCTCATAAAGAACATTTTCATCAAGATAAAGAGCGTAAGGAAGATACTGAATATAAGTATCGTAAGTATTTCTGTAATCGCCGTTATTTGGTTGAAGTTCCATTGCAACTTCTATATTACCGACAGCGCCATTAATATCATGTTCCTTAAAGGATGCATCAGCTTTTTTTACATAACTCTGCGCATATGTTACAAGTGTTTCATCTATTTTCTGCTGTATTTCATCAGAGTTTACTCCACATTCGTCAAGGTAAGATTTAGCTGAATTCAGAGTTTCCAGACCGCTGCTTATATCTCCTGATAATATGCTTTCATCAACACTGCTCAGTGTTGAACTTATGTATGAATCGACACAATCGGCAAGCATTGTTTTGGCATCTTCGAACTGTGAATCTTCTTCGCTTACATTTGAAAACTGTTCAATAGCAGCACTATAATTCTGCTGTGAAAGGTATTCATATACTGCTTGGCAATAAAAGACTTTTGAATTATAAAGATCTGTTATCTTATCCCACAAAACGCGATTTGACGCAGATACGCTGGGGGACATAGTCTCGTTGTCATCAGAATATATAAGCGTTCCCCACTGATTTTCAAGGTAATTATAAACAGCCTGTCCACCCTGAGCTTCTCCGTCTTCATCAAAATTGTGGGAATTAAAATCATCTTTAATTTCTGTCAGTTTATCTGCTATAAGCGCATCATATTTTTTAATTTTAGAATTGCTTGAAAGAGCCTCTTGATACACGGCGTTGACACGTGCCCCATTGTTTGAATTTAGGGCGGCGTTCATTTCTTTTGTAACAGAATAATTGTATCCTGCTATTGCAGCCACAATAATTCCAGCAATAACAACAACAACAGAAATTACAATTGCAGCTATCTTGGGCTTACTGAGTGAAAGAGATTTTTTTGCAACAGAAGATTTCGGATTATATGCACTATTATTGTGCGATCGTCTTTCAACATTATTTTTATATGGCGATATTTGTGAAGGCGTTTTCCTAATTTCGTTCCCGTTTTTACTGTGATAATATAAATTATTAAGACTATCTTTAGTTGGGTTATTTGCCAAACTATTACTGTACACATTTTTGCCTATATTACTATAGACATCATTTTGCGCTTTTTCTGTATTAAGTCTATATGTATTATCATTCACCAAAGAATCTGAGCCGTTTTCAATTTTTTTAATAATCTGTGTGTCGGCGATGCTTTCCTTTTTATTAACTCTGTTAACCGGCATACCGCAATTAAGACAAAATTTATCTTCTGGATTTAAACTTGCACCACAGTTTTCACAAACCATAACTAATCCTCTGTCACAACTTAATAATAAATATAATTTTCTTCTATATACTCGCTAACTGTTGAGCCGATATTGTTAAAAAGGTTTTCAAAGTACTCAACAACGTCTGTTTCATATTTTGACGGAATTTCAATATCTGAAACATCGGAAGCGGTTGAAAGAGTTGTTGAAATTGTCCCTTCATATTTACCGCCGTATTCATAGTCCAAGTTTGCTGATATGTCATATTCCGAACCGGAAGTTACGGCTTTTGCATTCAATTCAAAATACCGTTCTCCGCTCTCAGATAATTCGATTTGCATTTTGCCCAGAAGCACAGGAACCCCACCACATTTTTCTGAACGCAGATTACTTATATTCATATAGAAATCATAATAGCAATAGGCTGTCTCTTATACACATCTCCGAGCCCACGAGACGGACTCCTATCTCG
>URIN01000273.1 GCA_900547915.1 uncultured Clostridium sp.
CTACACAAGGCTATTCGTCGGCAGCGTCAGATGTGTATAAGAGACAGATCAAGTGAAACCGTGAGATACTCACCTGCATCATAGTATCCAAGGTCTATAATATAAGGTGTTTCAATATTGAAGGAGTTTGATTCATTACCGTGAATTACGCTGATATCATTTATCTCGTTTGCTGAAACATAAAGGTAAAGATTTCCGTTTGTTGCAGTTGAAATAGTAATTGCAGTTTCAGCGTATGATGAGGTGTCTGTCTTTTCTATCCAGTGTAATCCTTCTTCGTTAAATTCCTCGCCGCTCATACCAGTAAAACTTGTTTGTTCATAATTTACTGGTACAAATACATTTGAATAACCGGTGGCAAGATCAAAGAAGTTTTCCTGAACTTCAAAAGGATTTCCTTCAGCTGTGTACCAGCTTTGTACATTTGGATTAACACAGAATACTTTTGGCAGATAGTAGTCATTTTGATAGACCGTTGACGCACCATTTTCAGTTTCGTAGTATTTTGTGTAGTATTCAGTAGAAGGTCTTATTTTTTCATCCCTGTAAATAAGGTATTTGATGTTATACATCATGTTGTATACAGGTGTCTGAGTGTTGTACGTGTAGCTGTTTATTCGGTTTCCGTACATACCTAAGCTATACTGAAGTCCGGAATAGTTCTCATATGCCATGGATGAGAAGATGCTCATTCCGTTATATCCGTACAGGCAGTCATCCATTCTGGTGTTGAGGGAACATAATTCAGTTCTGTAGTCTGAATCGTCATTACTTTCAATGTAATTTACGGCGTCAGTGTATGTGGAATAGTTCGCTGTATAAGCACTTTGAGTCTGATTGAAAGAGAATGCGTTGGGGTCAGATATAACTACTTCACAGAAAGCAAGTGCTACAGCTAAAACACCGGCAACAAGATTTGAAAGGCTGTGCCTGCGTAAAATTGCAAGCAGACCGGTATATAAAACTACAAAAGCAAGTGTTACGTATATAGACACTTCACTCATTTTTTGTGTTTGCATTTCGCTTGCCGCAGCTATGAAAGCAATCCAGATTATGCCTACTGTAAATATTTCTTTTGTTTTTATACCTTTTAGATTCATAAGTCCTTTAAATGCAATGGTCAGCAATATAAAGGAATACATAAATGAAAATCTGTATGGCAGATCATTCGGAAAATGAAACGCATGCCAAAAGAAGTTGGCAAAGTTGTTGTTGAATGATACAAAGAAGAGTGCAATTAGTATGACATATACAGCTTTTTCCTTTATTTTGATTTTTGAATTTATCATATAAAGGGGAACAAGCAAAATTGTAAGCACTGAAGTGTAAACGTTTGGAAGTACATCGCTGCCACTTGATCGTATTGTGGTTTCAAGCGCCGCAAAATGTGTTTCTATAAAGTCTAGTACAGAAAAATATGATTCAACCGTATCCGGGGTACTGTCTGAAGTGGCGCTGCTGCCTGTAAGAATAGCATAAACAGGAAGAAGGAAAAATGCACATAAAAGTGCCGCAAACACTGAGTAAAATGCAAATTTCAGACCTCTGTCAATAAATCTGATGTGAAGAAAATCTTTGATGGTGCGTTTTTCGGCTGGAACATATCCCTGTATATATTTGCCCTGGTATTTGGCAATAAAGAAATATGCAATGAAATATATTACAGAGAATATGCAGCACATGTAACCTATATAATATGTGCAATAAAAGATATAAATAAGAGATCCTAGATAGAGCCCGCCTTTTCCTTTATTAATTAAGTTTTCAATTCCGAGAACAAGAAGCGGCAGCGCAACCATGCCGTCCAACCACATAACATTCCAAAAGTATGCTAGAAAATAAGCTGAAAATGCGTAAAATACTCCGAATACAGCCGAAGCGGGCGAGTGTCTGTTTAGGCTTTTTTTAATGTAAAAAGTGAAAGTGCCGGCGCTGAGAATGCATTTTACAGATACGATAGTAGTGATGGCAAGCGGCATTTCATCTCTGTCAAAAAGAAAAATAATCGCAGAAAAAGGGCTTGAAAGATAATTGAAATAATTGCCTAAAAAACTTGAACCGCCGCCTGATGTCCAGCTATATAAAAAACTTTCACCGTTTGTGACACGGTCAAAAAGTTCAACAAAAAGAGGCCCGTACTGATGGTATAGATCCATTCTTAAAACTGTTGTATCTCCGAAAGGAAAACAGCTGAAAATTAAAAGAATGAACAACATTAATACTAATGCCGTTGCCATTGATAGAAGCACAAACCTGTTTCTGAAAAAAAGTTTGTATATTCTTCCGTTTTTAAAATCTGAAGCAGGTTTTGCGCAGTCAAATATCAGAATTCTGGATACAGGATAGTCAAGAATTAGAATGAAAACGAATACTGCTAACCAGGCCGTATAATCGTATAGCCCAAGAGTCCTCATTAATGTCAGTATCCCTGCAAAGATACCTAGATGCGCAGCGGCGTTTATTAATGAATACAGAATTTGAAATACTGTTGAGTTAAGAGCATTGTTTTTGTATACAAAAAATTTTTGTGTTAAAAACAGCACAACTTCTGATACCGCAAAGCCCAGCGCGCAAGAAACAGATGTATCACTGTCTCTTATACACATCTGACGCTGCCGACGAATAGCCTTGTGTAGA
>URIN01000274.1 GCA_900547915.1 uncultured Clostridium sp.
TACACAAGGCTATTCGTCGGCAGCGTCAGATGTGTATAAGAGACAGGTAAATAACTTACTTCCTTATGTAAAAATGGGATTCCAAAAATCGGAAGTTATAGATATTGGCACATACGCTATTCGCCACGGCTGGCTAAGCTATCAGATCAATACTCAAACCGTGCCGGAGAATACAACTGATGAAAACGGCAACGCAATAACAACCTGCCAGGGCGGAACATTTTACAATATGTGGTGCTGGAAAGTTGATTTTCCTCTTACGGCACAGATGTTGCAGCAGAGCATTTACGGAAAGACAAGTATTACTCTTGCTGAAGACAGACCTAGTTTTAATAAACTTCCTCTTTACTGATTAATTTAAAGGAGCAGATAAAATGCCTGCAATCACAACGATTTCGGGATTTGCAATAAGACTTCTCATTGCGGCGGGGCTCGGTATACTGATAGGCGCCGAGCGCCAGCTTACAAAGCACCGCACCGGTATTCTTACAAATGTAATAGTTTGCGTAGGTTCATTTGCGTTTACCGCGTTTTCATATCTTGCCAAGGATGGCAGTTCCGATGTTACCCGAATTGCCGCTCAGATCGTTTCGGGTATAGGTTTCCTTGGCGCAGGTGTTATAATCAGTGACGGAACCAAGATTAAAGGCATAAATACGGCGGCGTCAATATGGGCGTCTGCATCGGTAGGTATTTTGTGCTGTCTTGATAAATGGTGGTTTGCGGCGCTAGTTGCAGGCACTATAGTTTTGGCACATATAATTATTCACCCCATTACGGAGTTTATAACGAAAAAGCAAGAATACAATAAAGAAAAATCAGACAAACTGGAAACTTTTTACCGTATTTCAATTGTTTGCTCTGAGGAAAACGCAGACGATATTAAGAAAAATATTATTGAATATTTCCGAGAACTGGATGATGTTCTGCTCAGAAACCTTGAAATGAGCGATGTTGACGGCGGAAACGTAAAGGTTAGAGCGGAAATTTCAACAAAGCGTAAGAACAACGAGCTTGTTGAACATATAATAACCCATGTGGGTAAACATGAAGATATTATTTCAACAGGTTGGAAACATCTTGGTTAATACATACTTATAATAAAAAGGCAGTTCGTTTGAACTGCCTTTTTTTTATATTATAAATGTTTTATTCTTCACGCATTGCTTCTGGGGCTGTATCTGCCACTTCAATTTTATTTGCTCGCATCCAAAGAGACGGTGTTATGCGCAGCTTAAAACCGTAACCCGGGTCCATCTGCCAGTGCGCCATGGGTGCTTCCGGCAGACCATAGCACGCAAGAATGGTCATAAGTACTCCTGCATGACCTACTATCGCCGCTGTTTCGGTTTGTGTTTTTATCAGCCCGTCCACAACTTTTTCAAAGGCATCACACACACGGTGGGTAAATTCCGCATTACTTTCACCGTAAGGAGGACGGGCATTCATATCACCGCGTATCCAGTTTATGAAATCTTCGTTATTTTCAAGATCTTTTGCTGTGCATTCCTCAAACTCGCCGAAATTGTATTCAACAAAGTCATTTATTACAATCGGGTTATTTTTCGGAAACATTATGTCAGCGGATTCGGTGCATCTTTTCAGCGGAGAAGTAAACACCGCCTGAACCTCCGGATAATGGTATTTCGCTTTAATGTTTCTAAGTTCTGATATACTATCCATAGTAAGCGGATAATCAGCACGCCCAATATACTGTGCGTTTAGATTACCTTTAGTGATTCCGTGGCGGAACAAATAAATGGTAAAGGTTTTCATTTAAAACACCTCTTGAAATTGTTTTTTATAAGAATATTTTGCAGTAAAATCGCGAATTATTACAAATCGTTTACAAATTCATTTTGCACTTTACAAACGTGATTACAAGCGGTATAATTACTGACAGTATAAAGCGCGGAAGTTAAAATTATAATAAATCGCGGATTTTGTTATAAAAAGAAAAAAGGGTAAAAATTATGGCAGACAGTAATAATAACTTTTCAGGTAAAAAATCAAAATTTGCAGCTGTTCTTTCTCAGCTCAGAAAAGAGCGCGGCTCAAGTCAGAAAAAAGCGGCAGCAGATTTAGGCATCAGTCAGGCGCTTCTCAGCCACTATGAAAAAGGCATACGTGAGTGCGGTCTTGACTTTGTTATTAAGTGCAGTGAATATTACGGAGTAACAACCGATTACCTGCTTGGTATATCAAAAAGCAGATACGGCCTTGATGAGGATTATCTCTCCCGCATTGCCGGAGATGACGGTGAAGATTCTTCCATTGCCGCTCTCACGCAGTCCACAAAAGTCTTGATAGATATGGCAGTTGCCTCATCAAAAGACAACTCTTTCGTAAAATATCTGCACGATTACTATATGCTTTGCATTTACCGCGGTGCGCTTACTCTTGCAAAAGCAGGAGCACTGCCCAGTGATATGTTTAGGCTTGATTATAATTTAGGCCATGAGCTTGCCAGTGCCGCTATTGCCGTTCTTGATTCAAGATTTGCTTTTATAGAAGACAAGTCTCGCACAGGTGTAGACTCTATGGACGGAAATGTGCTTCACAAACTTATCGAAGAAGCTGAAG